>JAUNOJ010000111.1:0-3919 GCA_030531135.1 Sutterellaceae bacterium
TGCGATTTAGAAGTCAATTTTTTGCACATTTGTGGAAATGTGTAAATGTGGACTTTGTTTTCCCTGCTCTTTTGCGATTTTTTGCGTATAGTGCGCCGTGAAGGTCGCAATTCCTTCGGTTCTCGCAAAAACCGCTTGACCCCGATACGGTGCAGTGTCGGGGTCAATTCATTTGTGGGGTAAAAATCCGAAACTGTCCAAAACGCAAGCTAAAAAGCAGGATGTGCGATTTGGAAACGCACTTGCAAACGCGGCTCTTTGTCTTTTGGTATATTTCCTCTCGCACTTTCTCCAACGTGCGAAATTTCCGAAAAGAAAACGTAAAAACGAAAACCTCGGTTGGGCAACTGACCGAGGTTTTTCGTATTCGTCGGACTATTTCTGGTACTCGCTCTTATCCGTCAAAATCAACGGGTAGCGTCCTTTGATCAGGTAGCCGCCGGACAAGGATGCCAGAAATTCCAAATTGGGCAGCATCCCCAGCATTTCAGCCGAAAACAGCGGAACTTCTTCTTCGGCCATGCGCTCGCCAAGGCTGCCGCCTCTGGGCACCGGATCGTGCACGGCAGTAGACAGTCCCTGTGTACGTTGGATGGATACGACCTTGGTTTTGGGCAACGACTCGGCAATGTACTTCTGAGTCTTTCCGTCGATACATCTGAGATAAATACGGTTATTCATGTTGCCCAACAGTTGCAAAGCCGCATCCTCGCTACCGAGTCGATGCACAAAGTCGGGAATGGTCTGTGTCGCAACAAAAAGCTTAAAGCCCGCACCGCGGCCCTTGTTGAGAAGTTGCGCCAGCGGCGGATTGACCACTTCGGACGCTTCATCGACAAAAACGTTGATGACTTGCTTGTTCTTGGTCTCTTGGTGCTTGAACATCCGCCCGATCAAAGGAATTTTTGCCAAGGTGTTCGTCTCTTCTTGCTCGGGTTTGTCCTTTTCCAAGAAGTTATAACGGGCACCCGCCACGCAAGCCAAATCTGACAAGAACAACGCCCCGATGTAGGAACCCACCATGGGGTTTGAGAGCGAATCCAAGCCGATGTAAACGACGTGGTTCCAAGCAATCAAATCGTAGGTATCGCGCCACGTGTTCTTTTGCTTTTCTTCAATCGAATCCGGGGGCGAAAGCATATTGCCCAGCGTACCCGAAGTCAGCATCGAAAGAATCGGCAAAAGAGAGGTAATCATCTTGCCGAAGTGTTCCCGATTGTGGGTGAACATGGACACCAGATCGTCCATATCCGCATCCGTCGGCCCGTTGGCCTGGTAGTAGGCAACCAAAGCCGTTGCCATACTTTCGCGGTCGTTTGACTTTTGATTGGCGATATAGGCTTGAAGCTCCTTGATGCGATCCGGTTTTGCGCGGCGCAGGTAGGCGTTTAGAGCATCGACCACGAGACCTGCCACGGCGCCCGATCCGGTGCCCGCCAGATAGTGCTTGAGGTTTTTCAGGGTCGGATTACGATAAACCGAGCACAGACCGTTACAGATGGCGTTCAGTGCCCCGAAGGCAAAGTTCTTAAACGGGTCGGAGCCGTCAGCCGAAGGAATCAAAGCGGAAATGCGGTCGGCAATCTCAGAAGGTCGCGTCCAGTTCGCCAGCGGGTTAATGCGAATGGAATCTTCGGGATGCGCCGGATGAAAGGACAAAAACTTATCCCCGCGCCCGAGCATTTCGCAAGCACGACGCGCTTTGTCCTGCAAGTCCTTGTCGCCCTTGGGGTCGATGATAAAAACGGTTTCGTTGCGCAAAATGGCCTGAGAAATCAGCAAATCAAAGCAGCGCGTTTTGCCCGACCCGGTGGCCCCGACAATGAGCGTATGGCCTTCGGTATGGCCGACAGGCTGAAACAAATCGGTTTCGCCGTCGCCCATCCCGTGAATCCAAGGCTGCCCGAGTTGTTCCGCAATACGTTTTTCGGTTTCGCGATAAACGTGCATGGCCTGAAACGGACGAAAGAGGCACAGCCACTTGTGCTTGACGAAGAAACGCCACAGATAAAGCCCGCCCAAGGCTTCGCGATAGGTCTTGTTCCAATTTCGTTTGAGCAAATCGCTGCAACGTTGCGCTTGTGTCTGCCCCCACGGAAAGCCGCGCCCGAGCCACATATCCTTCTTGTGCACCGGGTCGTTCATAATGCGCTTGAGTTCTTCAAAGTCGATAAAGGGCACGGGGCTTCCGGCCAGCCGCAACGTCATTTTGAGCCTTCGCAGTGCAGGCTTAAATTTCCACAAGCCCATCAGCGCACAGCAAAGCACGCAACCGAGCGTTGCCCCGTTGACGCCGAAAATGTCGCCCCACACGAAATACCAGCCGCACCCGGCAAACCATGCCATCGACTGGCGCATCTCAAAATTTTGTCGCCACGTCTCGTAGGCGTTCGGATCGTACTTTAAGGCCATTGCTTCACCCTTTCCTTATCCTCATCAAAACTTACAAAACCTCAATCAAAAGAAGCTTTCTCGTGTCCCGATTCCAAGCCACATGAGGCACGACGAACTTGCGATCTTCAAAGCAAAGTTCCACCGTATCGGGATCGAGACCTGCGTCGTTGACGGCTTGTTCAAACGAGTAGGAATTGGTGGACATACACCCCGTATAAGGGTCGGTCGTAATCCCGTCCTTGATCCAAATGCCAAAGCCGCTTACGAGTTGGCTTTCCATGCTCTCGACCATTTCACGCGCTCGCTTGATTTGTTGTTCGGACGTTTGCGGCTTCGTTTGCGTTGCACCACGCTTAGGCTTTTTCACCTTGGCGCTTGCCGTCGTCTTTAAGTTGCCAGCCGAAGGCTTTTGGGCATAAATGTCAGGCTCCACAACCTCAATCGGTTCGTCAACCGCCGTGACTTGACCGGGTTTGGCGGTTTCTTCAGGTTTGGCGTCCTCGTTGGCAACCTTCTCTTGAACTGTTGCACTCTTGGCCGTTAAGGGTTCGTTGAAAAACACCCGGGGCGGCGCTTCAGGGACGACAGGCAAGTCAACGAAGGTATCCGGCACCAGAGCAAATTCCGGTCGCGCAGCTACTGAGTCTGCCGAGTCTGAAGTTCCCGGGGCCAAATTTCCCGATTGAGGCTTCACTTCCTTTGCTTTGACTGTTGCATTGGCTTTGGGCGTCTGAGCCTTCACTTTGTCGGTTGCATCTGCGCGCTTAGCCTCTTCGTTGTGCGCGGCATCGTTTTTCCCGGGGACATTCTTTGGTGTGTCGGCCGCCTTCTTCTTGGCTTTCTTGGCCTTCTTGGTTTCTGTCGTGCCGAAAAGCGCAGCCATGTTAAAGCTTGACTCATCGGTTTGGGGTTTGGAGTCGTGCTTGGGCTTTTTCTTTTCGGTCATGGCACGCGGCAAGAGCTTTTCGGAAAGCAGTTCATTTTCCAAATCGTTGCGTTGAGCGTTCACAGCCAACTCAGTGCGCATTTCGTCCTCTGGCGTTTGGGCCTGCCAGAAGGATTGCTTAAATGCGGGTTCCTTTTTCGACTCGGCAACATCGTCCAACTCGGGCAGTTCTTCATCCTCGACGATTTCTCCCGTATCCGTTAAAAAGCCTTCGTCGATGGTGTCCGGATCAATGGGCTGCGTTAAGAGTTCGCGGGCATTACCGGGAATTTCTGCTGCCGTTGCCCGGCTGTCGTCCAAATCCGGCAACTCGTCAGCATTCATTGCGACAACTGCTCTTGAGGGCGTGGCTTGCGAAGGTTGGAGGCTTATCTCATCGGTCTCGGTAGCCCCGGGCAACGACTCGTCACATAAAGCAACATCGACCGCAAGTTCTCCACCCTCAGTCCCCGGGATCGAGTCGGCAGCTTCATCGCGATGTTGATCGTTAACTGCAACTTTCGCAGTTTCATCAGCCTTCGCAACGACCGTTGCGGATGCCTCATCGGAGTCTCCGATCTCATCGTTTAACTTCAGGGC
>JAUNOJ010000111.1:4019-6024 GCA_030531135.1 Sutterellaceae bacterium
GGATCGGCCAAGCGGATGCAGTCAAACTGAACGTTGCCCAAGACAATCGGCGTCATGCGCCAGAAGATGTTATGCGTGTTGGAAACCTCGTCGGAATTGCGCACGGCAGCACCGGCTTCAACCAGAATCATCCCTAAGCGCAAAAAGTCGGCGGGCAACGACTCATAGCCCATGTCCAAAGCTTGAGCGCGAGCTTCGGTTGCGACCTCTTCCGACCAAACGATGTAGCAGCCCTGTTTGGTGATGAAGATGCGACTCTTGGCGTCTTTGTTCGTTGTCCAACGTGCGCTTTGAATGAGCACGCGAATGGCTTTAAGCAGCTGATCGCCCTGCGGGTGCGCAACATTCTTAAATTCGGGGCGGATTTGACGTTGGCGTAAACCGTCCACGTTGCGGCTTAGACCGTCTGCGTTATCCAAAATTCTGCCGATCAAGCCGCCTGCGCGTCCTTCCAAGATAGCCGAGCGAAACTCTTTGAGCATTTGCTCGCCATACCCGGTGGCACCCAAAAAGCTTAACGTTTCTTTTGGAATCAGCATGGAGCTGTTGGCAAGCGCTGCCGACTTGTGCTGGTTGTGTTCGCGCCCCGGACGAAAGCTGATGTAGTAGTTTTCGATGCGGTTTTTGCGCAACCAATCGACCAAAGGTTCATCTCGCACCCAGTGAAGCCCGTTGGGTGCCGTGATTTCCATGTCGGTAAAGGGTTTGCCGATGTCGTGTGTTAAGGCTGCCAAAACGGCTGTGAGAATCCAGCGTCTTTTATTGTTGTGAAGATCCTTGGGGTTGGCCGAACGGTCAAAGATGGTGGTTTTGGCATCATTGGCCGCGTAATACGCCACTTCCAGCGTATGCGTAAAAAGACCGCCGTAACCTTGGTGGTGGTCGTATTCGCTTGCGGGTGTGAGGTGCACGATCTTTGCCAAGTTGGTAATAACGGGCAAAAGGTAGCGTTGCGACTCCTCTTCGGAAAGCGTCGTTGCGTAGCAAAGATTGCGAATGAGTTTGCCGTTGGCACGAATCAGGTCTTGCACCGACAAAGCTTCAACGGGGTGCGGCGCGGGCGGCCAGGCAGCGTCGATCTTGTCGGTTTCGGCGACTTCGGGAATATCGGCAAAGCGCGGGCAAGCGTCAACGTCCGTCTCGGTCTTGGGCTTAAAAAAGCCCAGCATTCGAAACGGTAGTTTCACAAGCCACCAAAGGACGGCAAAGGGAAAAACAACCAGCTTGTAGACAAAGCTGATAACGGCATCAAGCATTTTTAACGATCAAAAGGTTGCAAGGTCAAACGGTTCAGGTTTGCCGAGTGTGCCCCAAGTTCAAGCGCACAAAGTACGCTTTGATCGCACATCCTGCTTTCTAGCGTGTCGGTCGGTCAACGGTCAGTCCCTACATTGGAATGATCGAATCCATTTTCCAAAGGCCGACGCATGACCGAACTTGACGGCAATTTGAACCACGCCATCGAAGTCTTAAACGAGGCGCTTGACCGCAAAAAAGAGCGCGAAGATAAAGAAGCCCTTGAAGCCGAAATTCTTCAATCGCTCACACCCGTAAACATCAATGTGCACGTTCCTGCGGGTGCGGCAGCCTTGCCCAACGCGTTTAACCTAAGCTCCTTTTTCGTGCCGTTGGGACGCGGCCAAAAGCGCCCGTTTGTTGAAAACATTCCCTTGGTACACCTGTGGAATACGCACCAGCTCACCTACTCCGGCTACTTGCTTGACGAATCCGAGCGCGATGTTTTGATGGCTTTGATTACCATTGCAAACGACGTACCCTTCGGTATGCCGTTTCAATTTCGCAGTCATCAACTGTTGCGCTTGATTTACCCTAATGCGGCGAGTTTCGGAACGAGCGACTATCTGTGGCTTCGCAAGAGCCTCGATATGATCTTTAGTTCTCGCATCACCTACGAGCGCATCCTTCAGGACGGAAAAAAACGCAGGCTCGGTGCACTGAAAGCTTTTCACTTACTCACGATGCTACACATCAACGATAGCAACGA
>JAUNOJ010000112.1 GCA_030531135.1 Sutterellaceae bacterium
TGTGCTCGACCACCGGGTGGCGAGCTTGAGCGATTTCAATACCGGGTGTGGCGGTCAATTCCGGTCGACACCAGCGTGCGGCCGAGGCGTGTCGCGCAAAGGCATCCAAAACGTCTACGGTCGAGATGGCGGCAGCCGTGGCCATCATCTGAGACACAAAACCGTTTAAGCGCTCCAGCAGTTCGTCCCAAAGCGTCTTTTCGATTTGATTGGCGCGCTCTTTAGCTGACAGTACCTTGTCTTCAAACTCTTTGAGTTCGGGCGTAATGAAGCGCTCGACGTTTTTCAAGGTCTGACGACGGCGATAGGTCGTGGGTACGTTTTCGGCTTGGCCCTTGGGCACTTCGATGTAGTAGCCGGACACGCGGTTATATTCCACGCGCAGGGTAGAGATGCCGGTTTCGGCCTTTTCGCGGGCTTCGAGCTCAACCAAAAATTCTTGCGAGTTGTCACGCAACTGGCGAACCTGAGCAAGTTCCTCACTAGCGTCCGAGCTGATCACGTCGCCTTCGCGCAAAAGCGTGGCGGGCTCGGGCAAAAGCGTTTTGGCCAAATCCTCAATGAGTTCCTGGGGCGGCACGCAAGCTTGCGACTGACCTAACAAAAGTTCGGTTTCAAAGCGCGACAATAGGTCGGAGAGCGTTGCCAATTGCGGCAGCGAATCGCGCAGGGCGGCCAATTCCTTCGGACGAATGCTCTTTAGAGCAATGCGAGCGGCAATGCGCTCGATGTCGGGCATGCCGGCAAGCGTTTCATAAAGATCGGCTTGAAGATCGCTTTTTTGCATCAATTCGCTGATGGCTTCGTGGCGAGCGGTCGTGGCGGCAATGTCGCGCAACGGGTGATGCAACCAATGGCGCATGGTGCGTGACCCCATCGAGGTGCGACAGGTATCCAACACCGAAATGAGGGTGGGGCCGTTGTCGCCGCGCAGTGTTTCGGTGATTTCCAAATTGCGGCGCGTGGTGGCATCTAGCCCGATAAAGCACGATTCGTTTTCCACGTCCAACGCGCGGATATAGGGCAGGGCATCGCACTGGGTTTGTTCAACGTAACCCAAGATGGCGTTGGCGCCCGCGAGAATTTCCGGCTCTTCGCTTAAACCTCGGGCAGTGAGACTCTCAAGCCCGAACTTTTCTTCAATCACGGCCTTGCCGCGGTCGCTGTCAAAGTGCCAGTCGGGTAAAGCCGTAACAGCACACCCCAAATCCAACGCGGCAAGGGTATCGCGCTGACGATCGGCAATCAAGATTTCGCTAGGGGCAATGCGCGCCAATTGGTTGGGCACGTCGGCGGGCGAACACTTCAAAGCGCGAAATACGCCGTTTGAGAGCGTAATCCACACCAAGGCCGCTTCTTTGTTGCGTGAGCTTGCCGGCACAAAAGCCAAAAGCGTGGAGTCGGCCTTGTCGTTTAATAACGTATTGTCGGTGATGGTGCCCGGCGTCACAATGCGCACGACTTTGCGCTCCATTACGCCTCTGGGGGCGGCAGCTTCGCCCACCTGTTCGCAAATGGCGACCGACTCGCCCAAACGCACCAAGCGCGCGAGATACTGATCCAAGGTCGAGGCGGGGACGCCTGCCATCGGGATGTCGTTACCCTTGGCGTCTTTACCGCGGCGCGTCAAAGTCAAACCAAGGAGACGATTGACCTTTAAGGCATCGTCAAAGAACGTTTCGTAAAAATCTCCGAGACGATACAAAATCAAGACGCCCGGATGCTGATCCTTCAAAAGCAAATACTGACGCATCACCGGGGTGTGGTCGGCATAGGGATCGTTGGGAGTAGTTTTGTTCTTTTCGTTTGCAGTCATGAGAAATCTTGAAGAATTTTTACGACGGAAATGCGAAATTCAAAAAGCGAAAAGGGCGCCCGAGCGAGCGCCTTTTTCGTATGGATTGTTTCGGACGAACCAAAATTAAGCGACCGGATCCGTGTCAGTGACCTTGATCAACAAGGGAGCAAAGATTTTGGGCGTACCCACACAGATGTCACCGGTTTCCAAGTACTTTTCGTTGCCCTTCAAGTCGGTGACAAGGCCGCCGGCTTCCAAAACCAACAAGGAACCTGCAGCGATGTCCCAGCTCTGCAGACCGCTTTCCCAGTAGCCGTCCAAGCGGCCGCAGGCAACGTAGGCCAAATCCAAAGCGGCAGAGCCTGCACGGCGTAAGCCCGCGGCAGAGCGTGCCACGCGCTCAAGTTTGGGCAGGAACGTTTCATAGTTGTCGTTGCGACGGAAAGGAAAGCCCGTGCCGATCAAGGCCTTGGCAAAGTCGGTGCGACCCGAGACGCGAATGCGGCGGTTATTCAAGAATGCGCCGCGGCTGCGTTCGGCACTAAAGAGTTCGTCTTTGACCGGATCGTACACAACTGCCACCATCACGCGGCCTTTGACGGCGTAGGCGATGCTCACGGCATATTGCGGGAAACCGTGCAAGAAGTTGGTGGTGCCGTCCAACGGATCGATGATCCACTGATGGTCGCTTTCCGGGTGGATGGCTTCGCGGGATTCTTCGGCCACGATGCCGTCGTTGGGGAAATACTGACTGATCATGCCGACGATGACGTTTTGGCAGTCGGTGTCGACGCGGCTCACAAAGTCAAAGGGAGCCTTTTCGCGCACGTCCAAAGAGTCGAGATTGCGACTTTCGCGGTTGATGATATTGCCGGCTTTGCGAGCGGCCTGGATTGCAACTTCAAGTTGAGCGGATGCCATAGTGTGTGTATCTCTTTTGATGGGATCAGCCGAAGTCGGAGCGCCAGTAAAAAGCGGCTACAATGACAAGCTGACCGTGAAAAATTCTTTGTGTTCGCATTGTAAAGGAAAGAAAGCGCGGTCGCAGGCAAAATCGAGTGCTTGCCCTCGCATTTTTGTGTCGAGCAAGGTTTCGTTTGCCCCAAATCCTCAATTTTTCAATGGAAGTTTTCAGTGAATCCGACTCTGCCCGCCGTTGCCCAACGCGTGACCTTTGTTCTTGTTGCCCCGAGCCACCCCGGAAATATCGGCTCGGCTGCTCGTGCTATCAAAACGATGGGGTTTACCGACTTGCGCGTGGTTGCGCCTAAAGACGCCGACTACAAGAATCATGCCGACGCCATTGCGTTTTCAACGAGTTCGGTGGACGTTTTGGAAAAGTCCCGCAGCTTTGAGACGCTTTCCGACGCCTTGTATGACGTGTCGCTTTCCTTTGCCATGACGGGCTACAGCCGCGAGTTCGGACCACCCTTGGAAACCGTGCGCGCAAGCACCGATCGTGCGAGCGTTTGGTTGGAAAAAACGCAAGGTGAAGCGCTGGAACAACCCAAAATCGCGTTTGTGTTCGGTTGCGAGCGCTCTGGCCTCACAAACGAAGACGTGGAAATGTGCCAATTTTGTACGGCGATTCCTGCCAACCCCGAAAGCCAGAGCTTGAATTTGGCGCAGGCCGTGCAGATTGCCGCCTACGAAATGCAGATGGCGCTTATGAATACCGAGCACATGGATGAGATGTATGCGTGGCAAGAGCGATTCGATCGAGCCCCCGCTGCGGGCGTTAAAGCCATCGAAGGCTTTTTCGAGCACTGGCAAAAGGCCATGATCGCTTGTGGGGCATTGAATCCCCAAGAGCCCAAAAATATGATGGAAATCAGCCGGCGTCTTTTTGCCAGAGCGGGGCTCACGCAAGTCGAAGTCGATATGTTGCGCGGCATTTGCGCTGCCATCATTTTGCCGCGCGCACTGCGTGCGGGCAGTAAAAAGGGCGCGCAAAAGACGAGCGAAAGTTAACGACAGCGATCTCGGCCGTGTGCACGCCGATGAGGGGCAAACGATCGAAGGTTTTCTACACGTCCGAGAGTTGCGCTCGAACTTCGCGCGAAAGTTCCCAGTGGCCCGTTTTGCGACTGCCTTTTCGAACCAATAGGCCAAGCGTCTGCAGTATCCCCGTATAGCGTTTGACCGTCGCAATCGGTATGTCCAAATGCTCACAGAGTTCGGCTTGCGTTGCAAAAGGATTGTCCGTCAGGTACTCCAGAATTTGCCGTTGTTTCGGTCTCAAGAGAAAATCTTGATGGATTTTGGGCGTATCGCGGTTTGCGCCTGACGACAGGCATTCCCCACCATCAAAGCTCGTGAGCATGTCTTGAAAACCGCTCGGAATTGGCTTCGGTTCGTTTGCCTTTTCGTGCGGCACGATATCGCCATGCGCGTCGCGCTCAAAAGGCTTTCTATTAATGGAGATGACAAAGTCGGTGTCGTCTTCGTAAAGCGCCGGTTCATCAAGCTCGTAAGATCGGCAGGTGCTCAAAATCTTCGGAATGCCGCTTCCCCAACTTTCGATCACGCCCATGTAACGGAAAACAGCCGCTATGGCTTTGTTTTGGATTTTCGAGATGCCTTCGCGCATCTTTGCCACGGTTAAGCCGTCGACCAACATTCCGGGAGAGCGCACTTCGAAGCGATCCGCATAGATAGTGACGCGAATCGGCTCCGGATAGAGGTAGGAGCGGTGGCACACGGCGTTGGCAATCATCTCGCGAATCGCCGTTTCGGGGATTTCCAAAAATTGCCGGCGGCCGAGCCCTTCGATGCGAAGTCCCAAGCGGAGATTGGTAACTGCAAAGCTGTAAGCATCTTCGATTTGCTCATCAATTGGGCCTTCGATGTCTCTGGCAGTCACCAGAAAGCTTCTGTCGGTACTGCGAAAGACGGCACAACGAATGATCGCATCGGGATTGTTTTGCAAGTTGCCCGATAGAAGCTCGAAGGCGGTGGTGGCGTAAAAGCTTCTGCCTTCTTGCGAAATCACTCGAAAGGAAAGCAACTGAGAAAGACCGATGCGCCGAAGCCGCGCTTTTTCGTCGTCGGTTTGAGCTAAAGATTTGGCATGCAGGTACAGGCGTTCGCACAAAGATTCGATCTCGGCTTCGGAAACTTTTCTATCCGTCGGGTGTTCGTCGAAACTCAATGATCGATTGTCAAAATTGAGTTGCTCGAGTTGCCAGGGATCGGCCTGCCGGCTCGTTGCTCCGATGCGAACGTAAGTTCCTGTTTGGCGTCCACGGGACTTCAGGTAGTAGGGCTTGCGGTTTCCTTTGGCGACATCGACAATCAAGACGGTCTTGCCGTTATTAGACGACGGGTAAATTTCGAAAGGAATTCCGGGCTCGCACTTGTCGTAGATGGCGTCGGTTACGGCATCTTGTTTGGATAGAAGATCCTCGGGATCGAGTCCCACGGTTTCATGGGTTTTGTCATCCACACCGAAAATCAGCCGACCGCCGGCACAGTTTGCAAATGCGACAACCGTTTTGAGAAAGGTTTCGCTTTTGGGCGAAATGTCGCGTTGGTATTCAAGTGTTTTGCCCTCTGTCGTTTGAATCAATTCTTCGATGTGCTTGTGCATATGGACTTCTATCAAAATTAGTATCAGTATAGTTTCGACGGTAGACTAAAACGATACTAAAAAGAAGCTTGGCGTGTTGTTGCATGCCGTTCGACAACCGATAATTGCGCTCAAAAACGGTGAGCAAAAGATAACGGAAACCTAACCAAACCGCGATACGTCAAAAATTGCGAAGAAAAACGGGCACCTTTTGCCAATCGAGGCCTTTCTTGCCATATACTTATTCGATGCGCCGGATCGTTTTCGGCAAACCCCAAAACAAAAAACTGTTTAGACCACCGACATAAGGAAACACAGCCATGTTTGAACGTCTCAAGGAAGACATGCGTACCATTCTCGAGCGCGACCCCGCGGCATTGAGCCCCGCACAAGTTTTGCTGTGTTATCCGGGTCTGCACGCACTGGCTTTTCACCGTGCCGCACACTGGTGCTGGATTCAGGGCTGGGGCGGCTTTGCCCGTTGGATCAGCCATGTGGGGCGCTTTCTGACCGGTATTGAAATTCATCCGGCCGCGCGCATCGGGCGTCGCGTCTTCATCGATCACGGCATGGGCGTGGTCATTGGCGAAACGGCCGAAGTGGGCGACGATTGCACGAT
>JAUNOJ010000113.1 GCA_030531135.1 Sutterellaceae bacterium
AAGGGGGCACAATATCACCCCATTAGGGTTTGTCAGCTCTATTCAAGGAAATGACCACACTATTTCATACGGGGTTGCTTTAAGTCGAGACGCTTTTAGGGAGAAGCTGAAAGGGGATGAGATACTTGATTTAATTGAATTCGTTGGTTCTCCTATTTAATGTTATCCATAAGGTAAGAAGCCCCTCTATATTAATTCGCAATCTTAATCATCGGTCAGAAACTTGCGGCATGTCTCGGTTGCCTGCTCAAGGTGAACGTCACCGTAGTCCTTGATAAAACAGCACAAGTCTATGTGGCCACAAGCGATGACTATTTCTCTCTGCTATCTTTGCATGCGAGGCGCTCACGACCGAGTTGCTTGTCGAAGAGATCTGCAGTACGGCGATTGATATTCTGGATACACTTTTGGATCATCACGGCATCGGTAATCGGGAGCCTCGTATTGTCGCAAACGGCATTTTTACCTTTCAGTCGATTTAAAGTGGTTGCGTTATGAAGTATTTGTCTCAAGCCCTCAAAGACGTGTTCGCGCACAATCGAGAATTCACCAAGTTGTTGCTTGAAACGAATATCAAGCTCGCGACGAAGCAGGTCGATTGCCAAGACCAAACGTTCGAGTGCTTGGCTTGGATTTCTCATATCGACAAGGTGACCGGAGCTTGCAAAATCTCGTTAGATAAAGTCGCTGTCGACAATCGACTTTCAGCCGTCATTATCGATCCCGCGCTGTCGGTGCCGGGCAACGCTTATTTGAACGCCTTCGTGAGCGGAGAGCTCGTTCGTCTTCGTTGCAAATTGAACACTGAATCGCAAGGTGAAGGTGTTCGTTTAGAAATCGTCGGCACCTTTTAACGGGGCAAAAATAATCGAACTCCGCAGGATGTTTTTGAGCCCTAGCTCCTCCATTATCCACGAAGTGAAAATGTTGTGCACGATTGCCAAACACTCCGATGGTGTGGTGCAAGGTCCCCAAAGGGAGAGTGTTAAACTGCGCGTAAGATGTGCCGACACAGACGGTCAATTGTGATCGTCCCAATCGAGGTATGGCAAATTCTTGGGTAAGCAACTGTTATGAAGACAAAATTTTGGATTGCCTGTGCGTGTTTTATTCAAAGTGTTGCAGTGTTAGCGGCCCAAGAACAAGTGTCTCCCGAAAGCCTGCCTCCGATACATTTCGGTATTGCAAGCTTCACTGCGCCAAACACCAAATTCGAGCTTTTCCAAAAAACATTTGAAGCGATCCAAACGGCTGTTGCTCCTCGGGCTGTTATTCGAACTATTTATCCGAACAAAAGCTTTCTTGAAAAGGCGTTGGAAAATGAGGAAGTCGACATCGTGATGTCCGGAGCCGGCGTATATCGGCGCCGGTTAGATCAGGGGCTCAGAGATGTTGCGACAATGTTTTCTGCTCAGGAACCCAATCCGGATAAGGCGGTCGGCTCGGTATTTATCACCAGACAAGACTTTAAAGAGCCGCAATCTATCCAAGAACTTAAAGGACTGACCTTAGCTGCACGCCATCCTTTGGGGTTTCAGGGGATTTGCATTGCATTGGGTGAAGTCGCGAAATATACGTCGGATCCGGAAAAGTTCTTTTCCCAAATTAGTTATGTCGGTGGCGGAGAGGAAAATGTCGTCAATGCCGTGATATTGGGAAAAGCGGATGTCGGCATTGTGCGAACATGCTTTTTTGAAGATCGGCGGGCGATTGGAAAACCGGTGGAGGGGGTTGTTCCGATTTTAATAAAAGACCAGAGCGATATTGTTTGTAAAACATCAACGGATCTTTATCCGAATTGGAGTCTGTCGGTGACCCGACGCCTAGCTCCCGATGAAATTTGGAAAATTATTCGCGCCATTCACATCATGCCGGCGACGACAAACGGGATGGGATGGACTGTTGCCAGCGATTTCGGCACTGTGGATCAGTTGAATAAAACGTTGAGAATCGGCCCGTATGAGTTTTTGAGAACATGGAGCTTACAAAGAATATGGGCCGAGTATCGTAGCGGTTTGATTTTTTTACTATTGTTGGCAATTTTTCTAGTCGCTCATACCTTAAGATCGTCGGCTCTCGTCAATCGCCGAACCAAGGAGTTGAACGCAGCACACGAAAAGGAAAGGGAACTGGAACGCAGTGCACAGGAAGCCTCTGAAAAACTTGAGCGCTTGCAAAAACTGAATACGGTTACGCAACTTTCCAGCCTTGTTGCGCATGAGTTATCGCAACCGTTGGCTGCCATTGCCTGCCATGCAAAAGTTCTTGAAAGACTACAGAAGAAAAGTCAACAAAGCCAACCGTTGGCGGAAGATGCAGTTGAAAGTATTTCCCGAAACATCGGGCATGCTACGGAGATTTTGCAAAAAGTGAAATCAGTGGCACGTAAAGAACAGCGTGATTATAAAAAGGACGATCTCAATGAGATTTCCCGGAGAGCTCTTGAACGTTTCAAGACGATTTTTGTGAAAAACAGCTCAACAACGATTGAGCAGAACCTTTGCAAGCAAACCTTGCCTGTCATTGTGGATCGTCTTGAAATCGATCTGGCAGTGATCAATTTGTTGAAAAACGCTTATGAAGCCAGCATGCAGGTCAATGCGCCCAGAATCGAGATGTCGACTTTTTTGTCCAAAGACGGCAAGACGGCCGATATTTCTATCACGGACAACTCCTGTTCATTGTCGGAAGAAGATTTTTCCAAAATAGCCGTACCTTTGATGACCACGAAGGTCGACGGTTTGGGATTGGGACTTTCGATTGTGAGGGCCATTGCCGAGAGACATCAAGGCGCTTTAAAGTTAAGTCGAAGTTCTTTAGGCAGTTTGATCGCTACGATCAGTTTGCCAATTGCCGATGGAGAAAGAGCCGATGTTTAAACCGTTGGACATTCAGGGATTGGAACAAGCAGTGGAGCGATTGGCGCAAGACCAAAAACCTCTGGTTAGGATCGTTGATGACGAAGCCGAACTGCGGCAGGGGTTGGCTTCTTTATTAATGTGCGAAGATCTCGATTATGTCGCTTTCGCCAGTGCGGAGGACTATTTATTGGCGGAAAAATGCGATCGGCCGGGATGCTTGATTCTTGATATTCGAATGACAGGGATGAGCGGTTTGCAATTGCAAAATCAACTCAATGAATTGGGTGAAGTTTTGCCGATCATCTTTTTGTCCGGGCACGGAACGCTTCCCATTGCTGTCGGGACTCTGAAAAAAGGGGCAGTTGATTTTCTTGAAAAACCTTTTGATCCGGATGTGTTGATTCAGACGGTTCATTCGGCAATAAAGACCAATCTTCAGACCAGAGAAAAGCAAGATGTCTTGAGGCAAACGATCGAGAGATTTTCGGAACTCTCGGACCGAGAGCGGCAAGTTTTAAAAGATGTTGCAGCCGGGTTACCTAATAAGGCAATTGGCGAACATCTTGGCATTAGTCCTCGTACGGTTGAAATTTATCGCGGAAGTTGCTTAAAGAAGCTTTGCTTACACAAGGCAGAGGAAGCTTCGAGAGTTGTTTCTGTCCTCAAACGCGTGGGCGTGTTGTGGTAATCATTTCAAAATAGCGTGTCAAGCGAACTCAGAATTGAGCCCAGCGGGGTCAAAACATAGTTCGTCAAAGAGCTATTTTACGAGGGTGCCTAACAAAATAGCGTCACGTACCGCCAGAACGAAGGATTGACATCACACAATTCCCTTAAGGGGTCTTCCTTGGAAAATGCCCTCAGTGAAGTTCATTACCAAGGAGAGACTTATGTCAAACATCACTACTTCAAGACGCGGCTTTTTAAAAAACAGCCTTTTCGGTGCGGCCGGCGCTGTCGCTTCCGGAACGATTCTCGGTGTCCCGGCTGCGCAAGCTGCTGTACAAAAATGGGACGAAACGACGGATCTCGTCGTGATCGGTTGGGGGGCTGCCGGGTTGACGACCGCGATTGTCGCAGCACAAAACGGTTGCAATGTCGTGATCTTGGAGCGTCAGCCTGAAAGTTCGGCTCGTTCCAATACAAGAATGTCCGGCGGCATGTTCCACACGGCATCGAAGGACTATAACCATGCTGCGCTCAAGGCGTACGCAAAGGCAATGTTCTCCGGCGAAAATATTCCCTGGAAGGAAGAGGGCGAACAGCCCGAGTTTTCCGATGAAATGGCCGAGTATTGGGCTCAATATTTGCCGAAGTTCATGGATTTCATGCAAGGGCTTGATCCGGAATTCAAAATCCGTCTTGGCAGAAATCACGCCGACGGTCAAAAATCCAATACCGCCTTTCCGGATTTTCCCGGTGCAAAAGACAGCGGGTATCAGGCCGGCAGAGCAACTTACCGAGCTCGCGGCGCCGGAAACAATTCGACTTATGGAAAGCCAAAACTTGAAACGGAATACGGTGAGGCATTCTGGCAGTGTCTCATGCAGGGTGCCAAGAAGTATCCCCAGATTCGAGTTGTCTACGATACGAAGGCCGAACATCTCGTTAAAAACGATCAAGGAGAAATCATCGGGGTTGTCGCTAATCAGAAGGGCAAACGTGTTACTTACGGCTCTAAAAAGGCAGTTGCGATTTGCTCGGGCGGATATGAGTACAACAAGCACATGCGTCAAGCTTTCCTTGAAGGTCCGGGTGTTGACGGTTGGGCGTTTTACGGAACGCTTTATAACGAGGGCGACGGTATCCGAATGGGGATGGAGGCCGGTGCCGGCTTAATGAAGGTTGGCAAGTGTGCAGCTCGTATGATTTGGCCTTTGCCGATTCGTCACAACGGACTGAGAGTCGGAACGATTACGCCTGTTGTCGGGCGAGGCCACTCTATTGTGGTCGATAACTTCGGCAAGCGTTTTGCAGCAGAAACTTTGATTACCGACGATCCCACTCGCTATTTCTTCTACAAGGAAGCGATTCACTTCGATATCAAGACGTTGCAGTATCCGAGAAATCCTTCCTGGTTGATTTTTGATGACAAGTTGCGCCGTGAACGCCCCGTTGTCAATTTCTACAATTCAGTCGTCGGTTTCGATTTTATCGACTACGGCAATCGAGATAATTCCGATGCGGTAAAGAAGGGATGGATTCTCAAGGGGGATACGCTCGAAGAGTTGGCAGAAAAGATTCGTACACAGAAAGAAAATTGCAATCGCATGGACGGTGCAACACTTGCTGAGACCGTCAAGCGTTTTAATAAATTCTGCGACGATAAAAAGGATTTGGATTTCGATCGCCGCGCAAAAACGCTTGAGCCGCTTTCGGAGGGACCCTTTTATGCGGTTCCGCTTGTGGCCGGCGGCCCCAATACCAAGGGTGGCTTGGCGGCCGATGCTAAACGTAGAGTTCTCGATTGGGATTACAAACCTATCCCGCGTTTGTTCGCTGTCGGCGAAGTTGCTTCGGTACTGAAGTTTGTTTATCAAAGTGGCGGCAACCTTACCGAATGTGTTGTTTTCGGACAGGTCGCAGGTAAGGAAATTGCCAAGCTGGACAATGTGGCTTAACTGTTCTCCGACATAATGCAGGCCCGGGAGGTACGCCTCCCGGCGAAACGGTGTAACTATGGATTTATTTCATCTGAAAAAATTAATTCAACAGGCAATCGTTTGCGTTGCCTTGACGGTTTCGGGAACGTGTTTTGCGGCCGGCGACGGTACACTTGCCGATAGGCATATCAACCGTGGTCAGAAATGTGATGCTTGTCACGAAACTATGAACAAATTGAAGACGTACGGTGATTATGGGGTTTGTGCATCTTGTCATGGCGATTACGATGCAATGATCAAGCGCACACAAGCTAAGTATGCGAACTCTCCCGATCCCAACCCGCATGATGAACATGACGGGGCACTTCCCTGTACAGAGTGTCACAAAGGGCACACTCGGGGGAAAAACTATTGTGGAGAGTGCCACTCGTATACGTACAAGGTTCCGTAGACGATTTGCCAATTACGGCATGACTAACGACAAAAACAATCGAGCCCCGTCGGACGTTC
>JAUNOJ010000114.1 GCA_030531135.1 Sutterellaceae bacterium
TGTTACAAAACAAGGGCTTTATCGCTGTAGTTTTCACACAAATTCATGAAGACCCGTAAAACACGATCTCAAAAGTACCGGCATCTCCCGAAGAGACTTTCACAAGTGCGCCCATGACGGCAAAAAAGAGCGCCGCAACCAATTGCCAACACGACTGAAGCATGAGAAAAAACAGAAAGAAAATGTTCGAACGGTTTCTCATTGTAGTAAAAAGAGCACCGTTTTTGTTTTTTGTCTTATCGGAGGCGCAAATTTTCTTAAGCTTGGCAAAAGTTAGGCGTGTAGAGTAGCGGCATCGAAACAAACATTTCGGTTTGATGATTTGCCGAGAAATAACGATGAGCATTGAAAAAGAAACAACAGGGGCAGTGGAGACGCCGCGCGTCGATGCACGTATGAAACGTCTGGAGTCGGGAACATTAAAGCGCGAAGCCGACACCATTGAAGCCATGATCGAAATCTATTGCAAAGCGCACCACGGCGGCAAAACGGACGCCAACGGCAAAAAGGTGCTTTGCGACGAGTGTCAGGCCTTGGCCGACTATGCCAGAAAACGTTTGTCGTGTTGCCCGTTCGGCGCGGACAAGCCCGTGTGCGGCAAATGCAAGATTCACTGCTATAAACCGGAGCAGCGTCAAAAGATTTGCGAAGTCATGCGCTTTAGCGGTCCGAGAATTATGCTCGCGCACCCGATCATGGCGCTGGAACACACCTGGAAGTCTTTGACGGTGAAGGCTCCGGAAAAGCCCCGCAATCCCAAGGCAACTAAGAAGGTGTAAAACACATGTGGCGACTGATCTTTCCGATTCTGGCGTACGTCCTTTTTGCCGCGCATCTGATGTTTCACGGTTTCGGGCTTTTTGTGGCCGCAGCCGGCCTGCTACCTGCGTTTTTTGTCGGTTTCAGACATAAGGCCATCGTGTATGTACACACGGCTCTTTTGATCCTCATCGGTCTTGAATGGCTGCGGGCGATGTGGGCGTTGGTCGAGATTCGTTTGGCCCACGGCATGGACTGGAAGTTGGCGGCAGCGATTTTGACGGGCTGCGCCCTTTGGAGTTTTGTTTCGGCTTGGATTGTTTATCGTCGAAAGGACTGAGGTAACATTTTTGGCGGAAAAGGAGGGATTCGAACCCTTCGAAACAATTGAGCCCTCGAAATTTTTCGAGGGCTCTTTATCGTTCAGGTAGGAATTATAGCGCTTGGGCTACTTTTTCTGCGCCTTGGCAAACACGTTGTTCAAAGCTTCGATCGCCAGCTTTTGCAACGTATCGGTGCCCTTGCTGTTCACACTAAAGCGTCCGTTGCCATACACCACATCCTGCAAGTGAATGTCTTTGGTGATGGTTTCTTCGGCTTTTTGCAAACGTTGAGCCGTGTTGCTGTGGCCCGTGGCTTCGGCGAGTTTGCCCAAGATTCCTAAAACGGAACTCGTGGTCTTGGTGACCTGTTGCGCCGGTTCTTTAATGAGCAAATCCTTGATCGTGATGTTGACCGGATCGACGGACTTTAACTGCATGCCGGTGACCTGGGCTTCCTTCCACGTCATCAAGGTTTTGCCTGCGGCACTCTTGGCTTCCAAGTTGTCTACGGCAAAGTCGCCCGACCAAGCCACCTGCATGGTCTTACCCGACTTGTAATCGAGTTTGCCCATGACGTCGGCCGTGCCTTTGGTGAGCTGAGCGCCTGCTAAGGTTTTGATCCAGGGGTTAAACGTGGCAAAGTTCAACGTCTTCACGTTGGTGGTGGCGTTGACGGCCAACGGGGTCAACGTCAGTTTACCCGTGCTGTCCAACGTGCCGCCCGCGACCTTGGCGCTTGCCGAATAGGTGCCGGTGGCGCCGTTTTTGGACGAGAAGTTGTTGGCCTTTAAATTGATGGCCGTTGCCGACAAGGACGAAGCCGGCTTCAAAGACGAGTCTGTGACCTTGACCGAGCCTCCTGCAATTTCGGCCTCCGAAACGGACCAATTCCAAGCGGCGGAACTCGAAGCCTTGGTGTCCGTTGCCGTCGTTGTGGCGGCCTTGTTGCTTGACTGACTGGCAATCGTGGTGACGATCGCCGGTTTCACAATTTCAATGCGCTTGATGTTGACGGTTTGTTTGGCCAAATCAAACAGATCGATTTGTGTGGAGAAGTTGTCGACCTTGGCAGTCGTCTTGCCGTTGTCGGCTCTCACGTCCACCTGTTTGGCCTGCACCGTGCCTTTGACGGTCAAGGCTGTGGTGCCGTTTTTGGGCATGGCAAAGTCCAAATCCAAGACGGTGGTCAAATGTGCCGAGCGCACGTCGACCGGAATCGTGACCGGTACGGCCTTTAAAATCTTGGCCACATCCAAGTCGGCAATGTTTAAAGCCATCGTCGCGGCATCGGCCTTGACGGTGCCCGTGGCCGAAATGGGGGTACCGTCGACCTTTAAGCTCAGCTTGGGTGCAATGGCGCCCGTTGAAGCCGCCGGCAAAGTGGAAATGACGGGAAGCTCGAAGTTGATGTCGGTGACGTTAACCGTTGCCCCGGCTTTGGGATTGGTAAAGCGCACGGAGCTATTTGCCACACGAATGTTCGAGAGGCTAAAGGCGGGTAGCGACTTGGAAGCCGACGATGTTTCCTCAACCTTTTGTGCCGTTTCTTCATTGTTCTTTTCGTTGGCAGTGAGCTGAACGTGCAGACCCGAAACATCGATAAACTCGACAATGGGCGCCATTTGTGTGACGGAAGCAAAACTCACCTTGGTCGAGAGACTCTCCAAGTCCAGAACATGATTTTCCGGACGATTGGCCGACTCGATTCTCAAGCCCTTGAGATCGAATTGCCAAGTCCAGGGATTGAATGTGACGTCCTCGACGTATGCGTTACGACCGCCCAAGGCCTCGGGCAGATAGTTGTTGACGGCCCAGCGAACGCCGAAGGGAACGCCGACGTAACCGGCGGCGGCATAAATACCCACTAAAGCAGCAACGCCGATAACGGGTTTGATAATACGCATGGTATGACCCTCAAATTTCGTTGTGTAGATAAGACCATACTAGCGCAAATACGGCAATTTTCCATTCGTCCTACGTAAAAACCGGGGCAAAAATCGGTAAACAATCGTTAGGCGCATACTGTGGTCAATCACTGTTACGGTGCCGGTTTTTGCGCCGGGAAAAGCACTTTCAAAGCGTCGAAAATGGCGGGCGGCGCGACCGTGCCGTGTACCTCGTCAGGAAAAAAGCGCACGTGCGCGGCGATTCCTTGGTGCGTCAATGTTGTTGCCGTTTCTTCCGAAAAGCGTTGGGCCTCGGAGCGATGCACGACGTTTTCTTTTCTCGGCTTTGCCGCAAAGGCCGCGTAAAGCACCGGAGGGTGCGTCATGTCTTTGGCTGTCGGCACACCTTTTAGAGCTGCCGCATGCGCCAATTTCCCTTGGTCCCACCACAGGCTCGGGTCGAGCGCCGCGTATGCGTCAAAGGCTTGCGGCTGCGTCAAAAGCGCATGCAACGTAAAAAGTCCTCCGAAGGAGTGCCCGATCAACATGCGGCGAGCGATGCGCACACCCGAGGGCAGGCGGTTTTCGGCAGCTTCTCGCAATTCCGTCGTGAGAAACCGAAGGAACTTGTCCGCGTCGCCTCCGACAGGTACTGCCTTGACATCGATCGTGCCGTCTCTTTTGGCGTTGGAAGCCGAGGGAGTGAAGTCGCGCGTTCTGTCCGTGCTGACGACCCCCACAACCACAGCCGGCCCCAAAGAGGAAATGCGCGAAGCTTCGAAAAATGCTGCCGAGGCTGCGGCCGACGCAAAGTGCTTTTCGGCGTCGAGAATGTAGATGACGGTCACATCGACGGGCGTATCGGCGGCATTCTTGACTTTGGGCGGCACACGCATGACAAACGTACGGTCTTCGTCGAGAATTTCGGAGTGCAGGTTGATTGCGTTGGCAAGCAGTACCGGCTCGGTTTCCGTCATCGATTGAGAAATTTGCGGCATGCCCGAAGCTAGAACTGCCGGCGACAGGAAAAATAGGAGAGAAGACAAGAGCACTGTCGAAAGGGCAATGATCGATTTTGGCATGGTAAACGGATATCGAAAAAACAAATGCCTGCAAATTCCGAGAAACTCGGACTTTACAGGCATGAATGAGGGGTCGAAATCGGGGGCGTTTCGCTTTTGCTTTACGGCTTTTTGGCCATCACGATCAAGCGAGAAGATTTTTCGTCAAAGGGCGCAAAGCCCTGAGCGAAAAATTCAATATCGACAAAGCCCGCCGCCGTGAGAATTTCTTTGAATTCTTCGGGCGTATAGATGCGAACGCTTGCCGAGACCGGGCCGCGGAATTCCGTGGCAGGAAACGTCACGCAAGCGCGATGCGTTTCGGCGTCCCACGTTTCGGCCAGCATTTCGCCAGAGGCGATGATGCGGCTCGCTTCCCCGGCAATGACGCGATAGGGGTTGGAGACTTCGATCAAGAGCGTGCCGCCCGAGACCAGAGCGCCGAAAAAGCGCTTGACGAGTTCGGCGTTGTTGGCATCCGAAAAGAACCCGAAGGAGCTTGCCCAGTTGAGCACCACGTCCATGTTCTGCGGAAATTCGGCCGTGCGCATGTCGGCACTGCGGAAAGTACCTGCCAGACCCGCACGCTGGAATTTGTTCTTGGCGGCGGCCACGAAGTGGGCATTGAATTCAAGCCCTTCGACGACGGCACCCTTGCGAGCCAAGGGGAAGCTTAAGTCGGCCTTGTTGCACGGGCATTCGAAAACTTTCGCGCCGGCCTCAAGTCCCAAATGTGTCCAGATGGCTTCGGCATCGGCCTTGCTTTGCGCCGGATCGCGCAACCATTTGTCTTCGGGGACGTGACGGAACCACTCGGTTAAGGGCTGAGCTTGTGACATATTCGTCTTCTCTTTTATGAAAATGTTCTGTGACAAAGGCGGCGCAAACAATGTTCAACAGCTTAAAGGAGGCTATGTATGTCCGAAGACATCGTGAGGTTTGCGCCGCCGAACGACTATTGTATCAGGGGCTGGGAAGGCAGGCGAATTTTTGCGACAACAAATCGCTCGGTCAACGCCCTCTTGCAAGCGAGCAAATGCTTTGAGACAATACGTTTTCGATTTGTTGCGTCGAGTCCGAATTCGTGTTGACTCGGCGTTTGTCTTTTTTGCTACGAGCGGAGTTCGAAATCCATGTTTGTCGGTGTTGTTTACGGGTTGATCGCTTGCATGCTGTGGGGGTTGGTGTATCTTGTGCCCTTGTTGTTGCCGCAGTACGATCCGGTTTACATCGCCGCCGGCCGTTTTGTGGGCTTCGGCATCATTGCCGCGCCCTTGGTTTGGGCCGAGTGGAAGGAGTTTCGCCACTACAAACTGTCCGATTGGCTCTTTGTGAGCAAGCTCGGCATTTTCGGCAATATCGTCTACTACTGGTGTTTGATTCAGTGCATTCAAAATGCAGGCGCTCCTTTGGCCGGTATGTGCATGGCCGTGATTCCGGTGCTCGTGGCCGTGGTCAGCAACCTCAGAAATCGCCATAACGGCGCGCATATCCCGTGGTCTCGTTTGGCGCCCGGCCTCATTTTGATTTCCGTGGGGCTGGTCGTTGCCAACATCACCGAGTTCGAGTTGGTGCTGCAAGCCGGTCAAAACGGCGCGGCCAAATTCTGGTTCGGGGTTTTGATGGGCGTCTTGGCTTTGCTCATTTGGACGTGGTATCCGATTAAAAATGCCGATTGGCTTTTGGCTAATCCCAAGAGATCGCCTCGCTCCTGGTCCACGGCCCAGGGCTTGACCACTTTGCCTTTTGCCATCGTGCTTTATCTGGTTTTGTGGGTGCAAGACGCTCCGGGCACGCCCTTGTTGGGGCCCGATCCCTTGTGGTTTGTTTTGATTGCGGCCGGCTCCGGCATCCTGTGCTCGTGGCTGGGCATTGTTCTTTGGAACGCCATGAGTCAGCG
>JAUNOJ010000115.1 GCA_030531135.1 Sutterellaceae bacterium
GCAAGTAATCCTTGAGCCTTGACAAACCCTGCCGACTCGCACCCGTTCAAATTTCCACTCCTTTGTTGAACAGGTGCGGGCGGCATTTTCCCCTTGTTGTATGAACCCCTAAAGAACATTGGCCTTGCCCCACTGCGGGCATCGAATCATCGGGGATGCGTATTGGCTATCGTCTTCGACCGAAGACGATCCGAATGCCAAATACATTCCTCGGTTGAGGAACTCTCCCAAATTTACACACAAACACATAGCTTAACGGTCCGGGATGTGCGGCGCGTCGAACCGTAACCGAGAAAAATTGCAAAGTGCACTTGACAAAATTTAGACTTGGCTACCTACTACCACTCATGGAAAATGACAAACGCGGCCAAGGCAATCAAGCCAAACCCCACGACATAGTTCCACTTGAGCGGCTCTCCCAAATACAGCACCGAAAAGCCCATGAAAACCGTCAAGGAAATGACTTCCTGAATCGTTTTGAGCTCGGCCGCACTAAAGTACCCGTAACCGATGCGGTTTGCCGGCACCTGCAGGCAATACTCGAAAAAGGCAATGAGCCAACTGATGACGATCACGTGCCAGAGCGTCACGGTCGGGAATTTAAGGTGGCCGTACCAGGCCACGGTCATGAAAAGGTTCGACAACAACAAAAGCCCGACGGTCGCAACGGGCGTGGGGAGATTGAGCATTTCGGTTCTCTTTGGGTAGAAAAACAAAAGCCGGCGCAAGGCTCCTTGTCGGTTGACCTTTGCCGGCTTAAGAGTTGCTTGCCATTGTAGTCGAGCAACTCGCTTTTGTTATTCGCTCTTGGCTTCGGGTTTGTCTGCCGCCGCACCCCACACGTCGCCCCAAGTGCCCGTCAAGGCGCCCTTGGCGTAGTCGACCACGCGGTTTTCAAAGAAGTTGGTGTGCGTCACACCAAGCATGGCGTCCACCCAAGACAGGGGGTTTTTGCCCGACTTGAAGATGGGCTTCATGCCGAGACCCATCAAACGACGATCGGCAATGTAGCGGATGTAGTCCTTGACGTCTTGGCGCGTCAAGCGCTTCATTTCGCTCACGCCGAAGGCAAGCTCAATAAACTGGTCTTCCAAATCCACCATCGTTTCGGCGATGGTGTAGATGCGCTTCTTTAACTCATCGGTCCAAAGTTCCGGATTTTGCTTGATGTACTCGCGGAAAATGCGCGTCATCGATTCGGTGTGCAGTGTTTCGTCGGCAATGGACCAAGCGATAATCTGACCCATTCCCTTCATGGTGCCGTTGCGCGTAAAGTTCAAAAGCATCACGAAACTGGAAAAGAGCTGCATGCCTTCGGTAAAGGCCGAAAATGCCGCAATCTGAGCCGCCAAGTCCGAGTCCGTCAAACAGTCGTTAAAGAAGTTGTGCTTGTTGGCCATCGCTTCGTACTGCAAGAACTCGTTGTAAACGGTTTCAGGCATGCCGAGCGTTTCGATCAAGTGCGAGTAAGCGGCAATGTGCACGGCTTCGCGTCCGGCAAAGCTAGAGAGCATCATGCGAATTTCGGGCTGCGGAAACTGCGGCAAGTACGTGTTGACGTAAGCACCCGACACATCGATGTCGCCCTGCGTGAAAAAGCGCAGGATCTTTGTCAAGAAGTCGCGCTCGCTCTCGGTGAGTTTGAGCTGATAGTCCTTGACGTCTTCGATCATCGGCACTTCGGTCCAAAGCCAGTGCATCTGTTCGCTTTGCACAAAGGCGTCGTAAGCCCAAGGATAGGCAAAGGGCTTGTAGTAGTTGCGTGCGCCCGTCAAGCGCAAAGCATTCGGTGTCTTTTTCGTCACTTTTATTTCCTCACATTAACCTTCGCAAGCCAGGCACGTCGAGTCGTCTGCCACGCTCTTCATATCGATTTCGTCTTCAATGCGTTTGCGCACGGCCACCTGCCCCACTTTGTCGGCCTTGCGCAGTTTGTCGCTGCGACAGTAGTACAAAGACTTCAAGCCCTTCTTCCAAGCCAAGAAATGGCAGGCATGCAAGTAGCCGATCGAAACGTCGGGGGCAAAGAAAAGATTCACGCTCTGGCCCTGATCGATGAATTGTTGCCGGTCGCCCGCCAATTCCACAATCCAGCGCTGATCGATTTCCTGGGCAGTCTTAAAGACGTCTTTCACAGATTGCGGCAAATCGTCGCGATGCTGGATGGAGCCGTCGTGGGCAATCAAGTCGGCCCACACATCATCGTTATCCATCCCGCGGCGAGCAAGTTCGGCCTTCAAGAAACGGTTCTTGACGATGTAAGCACCAGAGATCGTGTCCTGACGATAGACGTTGGCGCGCGTCGGTTCAATGGAAGGCGACGTGCCGCCCATGATCAATGAGCTCGAAGCGTTCGGAGCCACTGCCATCCAGTGCGAGAAACGACGCACGACGCCGGCGTCGGCCGCGTCGGGACAAGCGCCGCGCTTTTCGCAAATCTTATGGTCGGCGCGCTCGCATTCGTTGCGAATGTGTCTGAACATCGCCATGTTCGTGACCTTGGCCATAACGCCTTCAAAGGCAATGTTGTTCTTTTGCAGGTAAGCATGAAAGCCCAAGGCACCCAAACCGACGCTGCGCTCGCGCATGGCGCTCACGCGTGCGCGTTCGATCGTGGTGGGCGCATGATCGATAAAGTACTGAAGAACGTTGTCCAAGAACTCCATCACGTCTTCGACAAACTGCGGCACGCCGCGCCACTGATCGAAGTATTCAAGGTTCAGACTACACAGGCAACAAACGGCCGTGCGATCCTTACTCGTGGGCAGGAAGATTTCGGTACACAAGTTCGAGCCGTGAATCTTCAAACCCTTGTCCTTGAGCCACTGCGGCAACTTCTTGTTGGCCGTATCGGTAAAGACGAGATAAGGCTCGCCCGTGTGCATGCGCATTTCCAAAATACGCTGCCACAGTTCGCGGGCGCTTACCTTTTCCATCACTTCGCCCGTGACCGGCGACTTCAATTCCCACGTGTCGTCGTAGTCGGCGTCTCGCATCGAGGCTTCGATCTTTTCCATGAAGGCGTCGCTGATGTTGATCCCATGGTGCAGGTTCAAAGCGCGCATGTTGGGGTCGCCCGTGGGTTTGCGCATTTCGATAAATTGCACGATGTCCGGGTGATCGATCGGCAAGAAGGCCGCGTACGAGCCGCGACGAGTCGACCCTTGACGGTAAGCCAAACAAGCTGCGTCATACACGCGCAAATGGGGCATGACGCCCACGCTCTTTTCGTCGGCACTGCGAATGCCCACGTGAATGCCGACGCCGCCTCCTAACATCGACAACCAGTTGACTTCGCTTAAGGTGTCGACCAAGCCTTCGGCGCTGTCGGGCATGTAACTTAAGAAGCAGGAAATGGGAAGTCCACGCTTGCCGCGACCGAAGCTTAAAATCGGCGTCGAGAAACTCAGCCAATGACGGCTGGCATAGTCATAAATGCGCTGGGCGTGCGCTTCGTCCGTGGCAAAACTTTGTGCCACAAATGCCAAACGTTCCTGAGGAGACTTTTCCTCCGGACGCATATAGCTCTCGCGCAAACGCATCAAGCCCAATTCGTCAAAGAGCGCATCGCGCGAAAAATCCATTTGAATTGCCATGTTCTCGACCTTTTCGAATTCTTCTGAAAACACAATATCTAGTTATTGCATGAGCACGAAATACTAAGGATGTAGGCAGAAGATTGCAACAGACAAAGTCAATCGGTTTTTTGAGGGGCTCAATCAATTTTTCGGGCTTGGTACGGGCATTTTTGCGCGGTCAGGGTCATTGAGAGAAAGAATTGGGCGATAGACAAAATTTAACGCGTCTATCGCTCTCATCGATCCGTTAATCGGCTGACTCGGCTACAACCAAAGCTTTGCAATGGGCACTGCGTAGACGCCTTGCCCAAGCCAACGAACTCTTTGGCCGCAGTACAAGACAATGCCGTGCACGGTTCTTTGCGGCATTTTTTCCATAAACCAGATAATGTTCTTTGCGTCATCAGGATGGAAAGTCTCGCTGGCCTTCACTTCGATAGCGATAAAATCTCCTTGATCGTTTTCCAGCAAGAAATCAATCTCCTGTCTCTGAGCCAGGCGCAGATGATACAACTTCCAGTCTTGTTGCCGCTCAACCTCGGCAACCAATTGCGTATACACGAAAGTTTCGACCAAGTTCCCGATATGGACGCTGGCGTCCTTACCGGATTTCGTCGTTTTCTCCCGCATCTTTTCATAGTCGGTGTAGCCCAAGACGTGACTCATCAAGCCCGTATCCGTCACGTACCAATTTGAGGCTGTGGTTGCGCGGTCAAAGACCTTTTTTGTCCACGAAGGCACTTCGTCCATCAGATACAGGGCCTTTAGACCTTGCACACAAGCTTTGACGCGCCGCCTGTCCTCCCTAAATTCCCTTGCCAGATCGGAAATATTCATGTTTCGACCAGACATCGAACCGAGTCGCCCAATGACTTTCTCCACCAGATCGTCACGCCTCGCCCCGGAAACTTCCGCCAAATCGGGGGCAACTCGTTTTTTGAGGTAATGAGAGAACCAACGCTTGCGAAGGCTTGACGCCATGCCTTGAACCGCCGGGTAACCGCCGACCAAAGCCTTCTCCAGTACCGTCGGCTTGGAGCATTCGTTCACGGAGAGATCGCCACCGAAATCGGCGCTTGTGACTTGGTCGAGAAACGATGGCGTTTTCCCACAAATTTCCGCTTGGGTCAAGGTCCTCAAGCGCACTTCTCCGATCCGCCCGGCCAACGATTCGTTAACGGACGGTTGTAAGAGATAGTTGATCGACGCGGAAAGAATAATGTGCCCCGGAGTCGGGTCTTCGTCGGCAAGATACTTGAGTTCTCCGACCAAACTCGGCACCCTTTGAAACTCGTCAATGGTAATGCTTTGAGACCGTCTCCGCAAGTCATTCAGATACCCTGCCGGATCGGACGCAGCGGTCTGTTGCTCGCTGACTTTATCCATAGAAACCGATGCGGCTGCGCTCTTAAGCAGCTTGCGCATAATCGTCGTTTTGCCGCACTGTCTAGGACCGCTTACCAAAACCATGCGCATGATTTGACTCAGAACTTCGTATTCCGATTCCGCAAAGCGATGAATGTAGTCAGTCATAGATATACAAGCTTTAATCAAAAGTTGTCATTTTTGTACAATTATATTTGTCATATTTGTACAAATTTCTATCAGTTTTATTTTATTTTCAATGCGTTTTGAAATGTTAAACGCATTAAATGATCGTGTCGATTTTCTATCTTACTCCCGTGAAAAATGGGGCACAAAAATCCCGCCGGAGTCATTCAAGTCTCAGGCGGGATGTTACAAAAAGCGAGGACTACCTTAACGACGGCGACGCGTATTTTCCGGAACGTCGAACGTGCCGCGCTTGGTGCCCATTTCACGCCAGAACTTGCGACCGAAGGCGCCGATCGTATAGACAAGCAATGCCATCCCAAGGCCGAAAAGCACCGACACCAAGGTCGAGCGCTGCCACAGGAAGATGGTCGAGACCATACCGACGATGACACTCGTCCACTCCAAGGCACCCATGCCGGGTTTGCGCTTTTCCAAACCGATTTCGGCGCGCGAAAGCTCTTCAATCTGAATCACGCGTTGCACGTTGGCTTCTTCGTCTTCGGTCACGGGACCGTGCTCGGCAGGAATCTCTACCTTGCGGCTTTTGAGAATCTTGACGATGGCCGCATAGTCGGTGTCGGTCATGGAAGAAGCAAACTTTTCCAACAAGACTTCGGTCGGGGTATCTTTAAGTTGCGTGACGCGGTTGCGCACGGCTTTTTTATTTTCGGTTGCCATTTGTTTATAGGGTTTGTTGGTCGTAATTCTTAGAGTTTAGCCAAAAGCGCAACGGCTTGGACGCTCACGCCCTCTTCTCGGCCTTCAAAGCC
>JAUNOJ010000116.1 GCA_030531135.1 Sutterellaceae bacterium
CAAGCCTTTGGGTTCGGTCGTCTTTGCCGACAACCATGCCCGACTTGTCAAACATAACAACGAAAGATCGGTAGTTGCCGTAAAAGGTTCGATCTCTCCACAGATAGGTGGTGTAGTCGGCGGTTGTGAGCACTTGTGTGGGCGGTATTCCGACAGCGTCCAAAACTTCCGCCTGTGTCATGCCGTTTTCAACGAGATGGGTACGCTCCATATCAAGAGTCGTACAGCCGGTCAGGGAAACAAAGGCGAAAAAACAAAGAAAGAGTTTGGTCATGACGATCTCCTCTTTCGGATTTTAGGGTGAGTGACCGTAAAGTCGTGTAAGCATATGAAAAAGCCTCAGTCCCTGAGAACTGAGGCTTTGGAATTCTGGGGTGGGAGATGGGACTCGAACCCACGACAACCGGAATCACAATCCGGGACTCTACCAACTGAGCTACACCCACCGTCAAATTTTTTCTCTCTCAGCCGCGTTTTTCTTGGCCTGCCCGGCAGGATTCGAACCAGCGACCCTCGGCTTAGAAGGCCGATGCTCTATCCAACTGAGCTACGGGCAGATAAGGGGGCAACATGGTCGGGGTGAAGAGATTCGAACTCCCGACATCCTGCTCCCAAAGCAGGCGCGCTACCAGGCTGCGCTACACCCCGAGAGAAACTGAGATTATAAGAAGAAAAATTTCAGATGCAAGTCAAAACACAAAAAAATTTCTTTTCGAGTCATTTTGTCGTCGGTAAAATGCTTGGAATCGGGCTGACAAACCCGAAAAAATCAAGAAAAAACAAGACAGGGAGCGGACGATGGCCGATATCTTGGAAAAAATTCTGGCAGTCAAAGCGCAGGAAGTCGCGGCAGCTAAAGAGCGTATTTCTTTGGATGAAATCAAACTTTTGGCGCAAAAAGCGCGTGCACCCCGCGGCTTTGCACGAGCATTACAGGCAAAAATCGATGCGGGAAAAAGCGCCGTTATTGCCGAAGTGAAAAAGGCCAGTCCCAGCAAGGGTGTGATTTGCGAGAACTTTCAACCGGCCTTTGCCGCGCAAGACTATGAGAAAAACGGAGCGGCCTGTCTGTCGGTATTGACCGATCGACAGTTCTTCCAAGGCTCGCAAGAAGCACTCGAAGCGGTCAATGCGGCCGTTTCGATCCCGTTACTCAGAAAAGACTTCATGATCGATGCCTATCAGGTCTACGAAGCCAGAAGTTGGGGGGCAGACGCCATTTTGGTGATTATGCGCGCTTTGGACGATGCCAAGGCCGCCGAACTTTCCTCTTTGGCAGTGGACTTGGGCATGGACGTGTTGGTCGAAACGCACGATGAAGAAGAGATTGCGCGTGCATTGAAGCTTCCTGCCAAACTCATCGGTATCAACAACCGCAATTTGCGCACATTCGTGACCGATATTGCCCAAACCCTAGAACTCAAACATTTGGTGAGCTCCGATCGTCTTTTGGTCACCGAAAGCGGCGTGGGCACGGTTGAGGACGTTGCGCGTTTGAAAGCTGCCGGCGTCAACGCTTTCCTTGTGGGCGAAGCCTTTATGCGTCATGCATCTCCCGGTGCGGCTTTGACGGATCTTTTCGGAGACTTGCGTTGAATCGATCGCGTTTTTATCCCGAGGGCGTCAAGGCCGGGTGGAATGAGGTGCTGAAGGATTTCTTCAACTCCGACGAAGGCAAAGCGCTTTTGGCTTTTTTAGAGCAAAGAGAAGCGGCGGGTGCCACGATTTATCCGCCCGATCCGTTTCGCGTTTTGCGCCTCATAGATCCTGCGGAGGTGCGTGTCGTGATTTTGGGGCAGGATCCCTATCACGGCCCGGGACAGGCAACCGGCATGGCTTTTTCGGTGCCGGAAAGTTTGAAGAAGCTACCGCCGAGCTTAAAAAATATTTTTAAGGAAATCGCACGCGAGTTTGACGTTCCGGTATCGACCGTCGGCGACCTGACGCCTTGGGTCGAAGAGGGTGTTTTGCTATTAAATGCCGTCTTGACCGTCGAAGAAGCTAGTGCGGGATCGCACGCCGGACGCGGTTGGGAAACGTTGACCGATCGCCTTTTGGCAACGGTTCTCAAACAGGGTAAGCCTTGCGTTTTCATGCTCTGGGGGGCTTGGGCACAGAAAAAGATCGATTTGATCGAGCGCTACAAAACGGGACCTGTTGAAGTTTTGCAAAGCAATCATCCTTCGCCCTTGTCAGCCTTAAGACCCCCGTTGCCTTTTATCGGGTGCGACCATTTCAAAGCGGCCGACGATTGGCTTGCCGAGCAGGGCTTACCCCGTGTGGATTGGGCTTTAAAGGGGCGTTGTCGCGAAGTTTCGCTTTTTTAAAGGTAACGGCTTGAAAATCGCTATGCGACAACTGAAAAAATAGGCGATAATTAGATGCTTTTTTATTTTGGGGCAAATTTAGTTGCTCCTTGTCCGTGCAGATTTATTTAAGGGAAAGAGGGAATGTCTTTCACAATGATTGAAGACCAACCTGGGACATTTAACGCTTGTATCAAGGTCATCGGCGTTGGCGGTGGCGGCGGCAATGCCGTCGAACACATGATTGACAAAAATGCGCAAGGCATTACCTTTATTGCGGCCAATACCGACCAGCAAGCTTTGAATCGCTCGCGTGCCAACATCGTCATCCCGCTGGGCAAGACCGGCTTGGGTGCCGGTGCCAAGCCCGAAGTGGGCGCAAGCGCCGCTCAGGAAGCCAGCGAAAAAATTCGCGAGGCTTTGGAAGGGACGCACCTTTTGTTCATTACCGCCGGTATGGGCGGCGGCACCGGTACCGGTGCGGCTCCCGTGATCGCTTCCATTGCCAAGGAACTCGGCATTTTGACCGTGGCAGTCGTGACCAAGCCGTTCGAATTCGAAGGCGGTCGCCGTATGCGTCAGGCACAGGCCGGTATTGAAAACTTAAAAGACAAGGTCGACAGCCTGATCGTGATTTTGAACGACAAGCTCGAAGACGAAGTGGGTGAAAACGCCACGATGCTCGAGTGCTTTGCCGCTGCCGACGACGTGCTTTACAAGGCTTGTAACGGTATCGCCGAAATCATTCACACGCCCGGTTTGATCAACGTCGACTTCGAAGACTTGCGTACCGTGATGAGCGAACGCGGCACGGCCATGATGGGTACGGCAACCGCCAGCGGCGAAAACCGCGCCCGCGTTGCCGCCGAAAAGGCCATCGCCTGCCCGCTTTTGGAAGGTGCAAACCTTCAGGGTGCTCGCGGTTTGTTGGTCTACGTGACGGCTTCCGCCGAAACGATGAGCCAGAGCGAAGTTCGTCAGGTCATGGCGATCATGAAGAATTTCGTGAGCAAGGACGCCATGCAGATTGTCGGTACGGCCTTCGACAACACGATGGGCGACGACTTGCGCGTGACGGTCGTGGCCACCGGTTTGGATCAGCCCGCAAGCGAAATGGCGCAAATGGTTCAGATGGCTCAGATGCCTCAGACTCAGCACGGCGGTACTCAAGTTTGGGGACAACAGCCCGCTCAGCAACAGACAATGCCGAGTTTTAACAACTTTGCCACGCAGGCACCGGCTCAGCCGGTAGCGCCTGCTCCGGCTCCGCAACCCGTTAAGCACACGGTGCCGACGTTCGGTGCCAATTTCTCGGCACCTTCTTCGGGGTTGGGCAGCTTCTTTACGCAACCTGCCGCACCGGCAGCGCCCGCTCCCAAGCCTGCAACGCCGGTCGCTGAAGAAAAGGAAACCAAGGAAGATCCGATGCAGGGCTTCCGCGTGCCGTCCTTTATTCGTAATTCGGGCTCTTAATCGCTAAAAAACGCAAAAAACACGCGCGGGATCGTTATCGGTTTGCATCCCGCGCGTTTTTTGTATCAAAATTGCGCAATAGCCACTAAAAAACTGATAACAAGATGCTTCAACAGTGCACACTTAAACAGAGCGTATCGGCCGTGGGCATCGGTCTTCACTCCGGACGCAAGGTTCGCTTGGTGATGCGACCTGCCGCTCCCGATACCGGCATTATTTTTCGCCGTGTGGACGTGACGCCTGCCGTCGATTTGCCCGCCAAGCCAGAGTCGGTCAACGACACCCGCATGGCCACGACCTTAAACGAGGGCAAGGTCATTGTTTCGACTATCGAACACTTGATGAGTGCTTTGAACGGTTTGGGAATCGACAACCTTTATGTGGAGGTGGACGCGCCGGAAATCCCGATTATGGACGGTTCGGGCGCATCGTTTGTCTACCTGTTGCGCAGTGCCGGCTTTCTGGAGCAACCCGCGCCGAAGCGCTTCGTGCGCGTGAAAAAGACGATCGAAGTGCACGAAGGCGACAAGTGGGCAAAGTTGGAACCCCACGAAGGTTTTATTCTCGACTTTTTGATCGATTTCGGGCATCCGGCCATCGACTCGACCGTGCAACACGCCGTTGTGGACTTAAGTCGCGAAACGTACGAGTCGGCCGTGAGCCGCGCCCGCACTTTCGGTTTTGTGTCCGAAGTCGAACTTTTGCGTTCGATGGGACTGGCTAAGGGCGGCACGCTTGAAAACGCCATCGTGATGGACGAATTCCGTGTTTTAAACGTCGGGGGCTTGCGCTCCAACGACGAATTCGTCAAACACAAAATTTTGGATGCCATGGGCGACTTGTATGTTTTGGGACACCCTCTGTTGGCGCGCTACAGCGCCTACAAGTCGGGCCACGCCATCAACAACAAACTTTTGCGTGCACTTTTGGCCGATCCCGATGCGTGGGAAATCACCACCATCGGCAAAGACAAGCAGCTTTTTAAAGAGTCGGTTTCTTTGGACGGGCAGATCGCCTAATTGCGTTTGTTTTGCAACGTTTTGGCGAGCGCTTCAAGCGCATCTTTTAAAGCCGAAGGCGCCATGCCTTCGGCTGTTTTCATCATGGCTTGGCCGGCAACGGGATCGGGCACTCTCGGCTTGCCGAAAGCGAGATTTTCTCTCAAATCGATTTGCGGCTTTTGCGGCAAGACTTTGATTTCGATATTGTCGCGGTAGCCTGCCGCATGAACCAATTCTTCCAAGCGCGGCAACAGTTGACGCAACTTGGTGCGTTGCACGGCCGTATAGACGAAAAGATAAATCGTGCCGTCTTTTCGGCGAACGTGTCCGAGTTGCCCGAAATTGATCCCTAAAGGAAAGCCCTGCAACGCAGGCGCAATGATGCGGGTAATGCGCCTGACGTCGTAGAGATCTTCGGCCAACGAATACTCCTCGCTTCTGTCGTAAGACACTTGCGAAAAAGAGCGTGCGTTGTAGCGTTTGACGCGAAAGAGATTGTTGGCCATGGTCGTTATCGGGTTTGCGCTTTCAATTTTTCAAGTTGTTTGATGTTGCCTCGAAGCTTGCGATTGAGCTTGGCAAGACGATCTTTGTGCTCCTGACAGTTGTTCGAAACAAGCAAAGGCGCGCCTTTGATGTACTTGCCGTTTTCATCGAACGAAAGTGCATTATAGGTGCGCATCGATCGCTCTATCGCTTTTTCGACTTTGCGAATCTGTTTCTGTTGTCTGTCGATCAACTCCTCGAAGTGACGAATGCGATCCTGCGGGTCTTCGGTAGATACCTGTCGAACTTGGGCGCTTTTTTGCGGGCGGGAATTGCTTCGGCGTTTGGTCAACAGCCCCCAATAATCGCGCTTTCCGTTTTCGAGCCTGTCTTCTTGAAGATAGATGCGAATTGTTTCGTCGTCGGGCGAATATACGGCATTGCTATCCGAACGAACACCATCGATACTGAACTCAAAAGTCAAATCGGGGCAACCGGTATCGGTCCAATGAATGCGATTACCGAAGATGTGCAACCCGGGCGTGTCTGCCGGCTTAAAGAGCCGGAGCGAAGGCGACTCGCACTGCAACGCCAACGCGCCCGCTTC
>JAUNOJ010000001.1:0-20145 GCA_030531135.1 Sutterellaceae bacterium
GCAAAGATATAGATCAATGCAGGCGTCACGATCGGAGCCAAAAGCGTGGTACAGCTCGTAATCGTCACCGACAAGGCGACGTCGCCGCGCGCCAAGAAGGTCATGACATTACTGGCTGTTCCGCCCGGGCAGCACCCCACCAAAATTACGCCCACGGCAATTTCCGGGGGCAACTGCATGACGATGCAAAGTGCGTAGGCCACAACGGGCATGATGACAAACTGCGCAACGATACCGATAAAGACGTCGCGCGGAGACTTCAAGACGAGTTTGAAGTCGTTTAAAGACAATGTAAGACCCATGCCGAACATGACCAGACCCAACAACGGAGAAATCCAGGCGGCCAAGGGTTTGAATGTTTCGGGGGTGAAATAAGTGATCACAGCAGCGACGATCACCCAAAGTGCAAAGGTTCTGCTAAAGAACTGGCTGAGCGCGGTCAGCGTTTTCATAATGTGTATTCCTTTTATATTATCGACTTCTGCATGACGGACATTGGCTCTTGGGGGTAAGCAGAGAATGTCGCAAACGAATGCATTGCCACGTTCCGACCGCAGACATCGGTAGATGCAAGCCGTCGAACGCCAAAACCGGGGCGAAAACCGCGGGCCTTGTGCCGCGTTGCCGAGTGGTACTCGGACGCGAATAGAATGTTTACGATTGTAACGGAGACGACACGTTCTGTCTTGAGCAAAACGCCCTAGGGGTATGGGCGGTAGCGATTGCCGTCGCAGGCGGGCAATCGAAAGGGCAAGTGGGCGAAGAGGAAAATTTGGACGAAAAAAATGATGCGCAAACGGCATCATTCATTGAAGTGGCTCCCCGAGTTGGACTTGAACCAACGACCCACGGATTAACAGTCCGTTGCTCTACCGACTGAGCTATCGGGGAATCCGAATTTTTTAATGTTTGTGCGAGACCAAGGTCTAACACAAAAAAAGACGCGCCCGAAAGGATTCGCGTCATTTTTTCCATCCTAAGAAAGGATGGCTCCCCGAGTTGGACTTGAACCAACGACCCACGGATTAACAGTCCGTTGCTCTACCGACTGAGCTATCGGGGAATCGAGAATCAGTATTTTATAGAAGTTTTGGAAATGTGCAACGGTTTGAACGAAAAAATTTTATTAAAACGCGTTATTTCCTTGTAAGTCATTGATTTTGAAAAAGAAAATTTTGCTTATTTCTCGCCTCTCAGATAAAAGAAAAGGGCAGCGCCCCGAAAAGAAGCGCTGCCCGAAGACCGGATTGGGTCGATTTTGCCTTAAAGGACGGCTGCGATAGAACGTGCCACATAACCCACATTCTTGGTATTCAAACCGCAAATGCAGATACGGCCGTTACGCACGGCATAAATGCCGAAATCGGCAGCCAGACGATCGATTTGTTCAGGGCTCAAACCGGTAAACGAGAACATACCGTTTTGGCGCGTCACGAAGCTAAAGTCGCGCTTGGCGCCCAAGGCGGCCATTTCGTCGGCCAAGGCCTTGCGCATGCTCTTGACACGGGTGCGCATGCCGTTGAGTTCTTCTTCCCACTGAGCAAACTTGGCGGGATCGGACAAAACACGTTCCACAATTTTGGCACCGTGAGCGGGCGGGTTGGAGTAGTTGGCGCGAATCACGCTCTTTAACTGCGTCATCACGACGGCAGCGTCGGTAGCCGACTGGGTCACCACGGTCAATGCACCGATACGTTCGTTGTAAAGGTTAAAGGACTTGGAAAAGCTCGTTGCTACCAAGAAGTCCATGCCGGAAGCGGCAAAGAGGCGAATGGCTTCGGCATCCGAATCCAAACCGTCGCGGAAGCCCTGATAGGCCATATCCAGGAACGGCGTCAAGCCGTTGGTTTGGCAAACGGCAATGACTTCTTTCCACTGTTCGGCCGAGAGGTCGTAGCCCGTCGGGTTGTGGCAGCACGAGTGCAAAATGACCAAGGTCTTGGCAGGCAAAGCCTTCAAGTCTTCGATCATGCCGTTAAAGTCCACGTCGTCGTTGGCGGCATCGTAATAGCGATAGCCCGTGAGTTCGTAGCCGGCTTGCTTAAGCAACGCGTTGTGGTTGCCCCAGGTGGGCTTGGAGGTGGCAGCCACCGTTTCGCCGCAAATCAAGTGCATGAAGTCCATACCGGTCTTCAAAGCACCGGTGCCGCCCAAGGTTTGTACCGTGGCGGCGCGCCCCGAGAGCACGACTTCGCTTTCGGCGCCGAACACCATCTTCTGAACGGAGGCGCCGTAGCCGGGCAAGCCGCTGATCGGGATATAAACATGGGGTTCGCCCGCTTCGGCCAAAGCGGCTTCGGCTTCCTTCACCACCCCCATCAAAGGCGTCTTGCCTTCTTCGGTCAGATAAACGCCCACGCCCAGATTGACTTTTTCAGGACGGGGATCGGCACGAAACTTTTCGGTCACACCGAGAATCGGATCGGCGGGAGCGGGGGTCAGACCCGTAAAAAGAGAAGCGGACATAGAAATATTCCCTGTGTAATGATTATTTTGAATGTCGATTGCAATACTTTCGGACAAAAGCGCAAAGCGTCGAGAAGATCGCTTTTTATACTTTCGTCAAAGTGCGCCGAACACTATAGACGATTCTTTCGTGAAGAAAGTTGCCGAGCTAAGTACTTCCTGCTAGACAAGAGCGTGGTAAAGTGCACAAGTTTTGCAGCAGATCAAAAAACGTAGCGGTTTTGCACAGGAAAAAAGTAAAAGTCATGGCTCGCGTCGAAACATTTCCGCATTCTCCTTTTGAACTTCATTCCGACTATGAACCGGCAGGCGATCAGCCGAGTGCCATCAACACCTTGGTCGAAGGCGTGGAGTCGGGGTTGTCCGCCCAAGTGCTTTTGGGCGTGACGGGCTCGGGGAAAACTTACACGATGGCCAACGTTATCGCGCGCATCGGCGTGCCCGCGATCGTGATGGCGCCCAATAAAACGCTCGCGGCGCAGCTTTATAGCGAAATGCGAGAATTCTTTCCCAACAACGCCGTCGAGTATTTCGTGAGCTACTACGACTACTACCAGCCCGAAGCCTATGTGCCCGCACGCGACTTGTTTATCGAAAAGGACTCGGCCGTCAACGAACATATCGAGCAGATGCGACTGGCTGCCACCAAGTCCATATTGGAGCGGCGCGACACGATTATCGTGGCCACGGTCTCAGCCATCTACGGTATCGGCAAGCCCGAAAGCTATACGCAGATGCGAATGATTTTGCGTCAGGGCGATATCAAGTCGCGAGACGATCTCATCAAGCAGCTCGTCAAGATGCAATACAAACGCAACGACATGGAGTTTGTCCGAGGCGTTTTCAGGGCCAGAGGCGATACGATCGATATTTTCCCGGCAGAACACGCCGAAGTGGCCGTGCGCGTTGAGCTCTTTGACGACGAGGTCGACGCCATCGTCTTGTTTGATCCCCTAACGGGGCAGGTGCGCCAAAAGGTGCCGCGCTTTGTGGTGTATCCGGCAAGCCACTACGTGACGCCGCGAGGCGAAATCGTGCGCGCCATGGATACGATCAAAGCCGAATTAAGAGAGCGTATCGCTTTCTTTGAAAAAGAAAACAAACTTGTCGAAGCCCAACGCCTGCAGCAGCGCACGCTCTTTGACTTGGAAATGCTCGATCAGGTGGGCTTTTGCAAAGGCATTGAAAACTATTCGCGCCATTTGACGGGGATGGCGCCCGGCGAAGCGCCGCCTTGTTTGATCGACTATTTACCCACCGACGCCATCATGTTTTTTGACGAAAGCCACGTGATGATGGGCCAATTGGGCGGGATGTATCGCGGCGACAGGTCGCGCAAAGAAACGCTTGTCAATTACGGCTTTCGTCTGCCGTCGGCCTTGGACAATCGACCGTTGCGCTTTGACGAATTCGAGCGCAAGATGCGCCGTTCCGTTTTTGTATCGGCCACGCCCGCAGCCTACGAAATGGAAAAAGCTTCGCAAGTGGTCGAGCAGGTCGTCAGACCCACGGGGCTTGTCGACCCCGAAGTGGAAGTGCGCTCCGCCATGACGCAGGTCGACGATGTGCTCTCTGAAGTCAACGACCGTGCCGCAGCGGGCGAACGAGTGCTTGTGACAACCTTAACCAAACGCATGGCAGAAGAGTTGACCGAGTTTTTGCGCGAGCACAACGTCAAGGTGCGTTATCTGCATTCCGACATCGACACGGTCGAGCGCGTGGAAATCATTCGCGACTTGCGTGCCGGCGTCTTTGACGTGTTGGTGGGTATCAACCTCTTGCGCGAAGGCTTGGATATTCCCGAAGTGAGTTTGGTGGCCATTTTGGACGCGGATAAAGAAGGCTTTTTGCGATCCACGCGTTCCTTGATTCAGACGATCGGCCGCGCGGCGCGCAACGTCAAGGGCAAAGCCATTTTGTATGCCGACAAAATGACCGACTCGATGAAAGAAGCCATCGACGAAACCGAACGCCGCCGCGCCAAACAAACCGAATTTAACCGCGTGCACGGCATTACCCCGAAGTCCGTGGTCAAAGAAGTGCGTGAAATCATCGACGGCGTCTATAAGGGGCCCGAGGCGGGCGGTAGCCAAGAGCTGCGCAGTCTCGGCAATGTGGATCTCAAGGACGAAAAGGCCTTGGGACGCGAAATTCGAGAAACCGAAAAGAAGATGCTCGAATGCGCCCGCGATTTGGACTTTGAGCAGGCAGCCGTTTATCGAGATCGCCTCGAAGCCTTAAAGCGTTTGATGTTCGGAGCCGACGGCACGGCCGGCGACAAGATTTGACTTAACTTTGAGAAAACGACTATGAAACAACAACGCGTTCTTTTTGTGTGTTTGGGCAACATTTGCCGTTCGCCCACGGCCGAAGGGATTTTCCGCAAGATGGTTCAAGACGAGGGGCTCGAAGAATTCTTTACGATTGACTCGGCCGGCACCGGCAACTGGCATGTGGGACAAGCGCCCGACAAACGTGCGCAGGCTGCGTGCCGCAAGGTCGGCATCGACATTTCCGGGCACAGAGCGCGTCAGGTGCGCGTGAACGACTTCTCGCACTTTGATCACATTTTGGCGTGCGATACGATGAACGAAGCCGATTTGGAAGCGTTCTGTCCCAAAGGCAGTGCGGCGCAGATTTCTCTTTTGATGCCTTATGCGGGAACAGATGAAACCGAAGTGCCCGATCCGTGGGAATACGGTCCCGAAGCTTTCGATCGGACGGTGGCGCGTTGCCAAGCCGCCTGCAAGGGGCTTTTGGAGGCGCTCAAGAAAGCAGACTGACGTTCGTTAAAGGTCACTGAGACGCTTGACGATTTCGGCAATTTCGGCAGGGGTGCGGGCGATCGCGTCTGCGCCCCAATCTTTGATATCGACCGTTGCTTTCGTATAGCCCCAGCCGGCGGCAATAAAGCGCGTGCCGGCAGCTTGAGAGGCCAAGGCATCTCGATGGTCGTCTCCGACGTAAACGACGGTTTTAAAGTTGGCACCCGACTGACGAACGCCTTCCAAAATCGGATCGGGCAGAGGCTTCATTTTGCCCATGTCGCTACCCGAAACCAAGCATGAGGCTTGCGACAAAAGGCCTTTTTCTTCACACAAAGGTTTGGCAAAAACGGCCGACTTGTTCGTGACGATTCCCCAAACGATGCCCTCGCAGGTCAGTTTTTCCAACATGTCTTTCACGCCTTCAAACACGTCGCATGCATCGTTCATGTGCGCACCGTAATCGTCCAAAAACTCCCGGCGCATCGACTCAAAGGCTTCGGTGCCCGGCGCCATGCGCATGGCTTGCCACACCATGCCGCGCGCGCCGCTGCCGCAATACTCGCGCAAGGCTTCAAAGGAGAGTGCCGGCAGTCCCCTGCGCGTGCGCAGACGATTGGCTGCGGCGCACAAATCGGGCGCGCTGTCGATCAACGTTCCGTCCAAGTCGAAAAGAACCAAGGTGTCGGTCATGGCAAGATAAAACGAAGTCAAACAAAGCGTGAGTATAGGGCAAAACAAAAGCGCCGAGAACTTTGAAAATTCTCGGCGCCTTAACCGCTTAAGGTTTACTGTGGCGGCTGTTCATCTTTGTTACCGATTTTCGGTATACGAGCCGTCACATGCAAGGCTTGCAAAATTCGCTTGGGACCGCGGGAGTCGTGCTTGGGCGCAGGCGGCTCGGGTTCGGGCGCAGGCGGCGTTTCCTCATCGGCCTTGTCGCACAAGTCGTTGAGTTCCTTTTGCAGAACTGCCACGATGCTGTAGCGGTTGACCAATTCGCGCGCATACTGCAAAAACGACAGGTAGAGTTCGCAACCGCGCATGGAGATGTTTTCATCCGAAATGGAAGAGAGCAAATCTTCCTGCATACGATCGATTTCCAAAACCAAGTCGTTGCTGTTTAAGCGAATCGTCTCCAAAGCGTGGCGCCCGTCGGTAGCGTGTGCGAGCTTTTGCAGGTCGGCAGCCAACTGCAAGAGATTGCGCTTGGGTCTGCCGTGGTAGACGCGGTGGCGGTTGGCGATATGGTCTTTGACGACCGTCGTCAAGCGCTGCAGACCGCGACCGACTTCGCGCATATTGGTATAGGCGCGGTAGTAGCAGTAACGCGCATCGCGATCGAGTTTGGTTTCCGACTGGCGTTGCTGCGCCATGTTGTAGTAGACGCTGCGCTCTTCGCTCAAGAGATCGAAATGCTTGGTGGCGTCTGCCTTCAACTTTCTCAAAGCGCTTTCGTTATCTCGCAAGAAGGCCGAAACCGTGGCTTCGAACAGATCGACCGAAGTGGCCAAGTGCTGCCCCACCGTCGTGTTGATGGCGTCGCGCACCGAGTTGCGGTCGTCTTTTTGGAAGATGACCGGGCGATCCTTTTCCTTGTTGGGAAGGATGAAGTTGGAGCGAATCAAAAGCGTCAAGACAAACAGGATCAAGGCGCAGATCATGTAGTTGCCGCCCACCATCACCAACAGACACATGATGCCTGCGACGGTACAAGCCGTAAAGGCCGTCAAGAACCAGCCGCTGATCACGGTCAAAACGCCCGAGATACGATACACGGCCGTTTCGCGATCCCATGCGCCGTCGGCAAAGCTCGAGCCCATGGCGACCATGAAGGTCACGTAGGTGGTGGACAACGGCAACTTCAAGCTCGTGGCCGAGGCAATCAAAATGGAACTCAACACCAAGTTGATCGATGCGCGCACGTAGTCAAAGGGCAGAGCCGGTTCGTCGCGCTTTAACTCGCGAGGCTTAAAGCGAGAACGCAAACCCGCTTGCAACGACACGGGCAGAATCTGACGCACGATGTTGCCCAAGGTCATGGAGCTGCGAACGAGCATGCGGCCCGGCAAAGAAGAACCGAACTGTTCGTGTTCGCCGGCCTGGCTCGAAGACAGATTGATCGAGGTCTGAACCACGCGATGGGCTTTTTTACTGAACCAAAGCGTTGCCACCATCACCAGACCGGAAAGAAGCAGGAAGATGGTGGGCGCAGGAGAGCCCTTCGAAAGGCTGTCCATCATATAGGTGGAAGCGTCCGTGCCGTTAGCCATAAAGTCCTTGACGGAATCCAATGCGGCCAAGGGCACGCCCACGAAGTTCACCAAGTCGTTGCCGGCAAAGGCAAAGGCCAAAGAGAACGTACCGCTCAAAATGATGATGCGGAAAACGTTGGTGTTAAAGGCCCAGATCATCAACTGGAAAAGAATGCTCAAACCCACAAAGAGCGTGAGCAAAATCATCGAGGTGTTGGCATCGATCCAATCGAGCCATTCGGGACGCATGAAGCTCGCACCCTTGGCGCCCTTCATCACCAGGAAGTAGAAAATTGCGGTGATGGCAAAGCCGCCGAAGATACCGCCGATGCGACGATACATGGCTTCGAAATGGAAGGTAAAGATCAAGCGCGCGATGTACTGCACGACCGTGCCCGAAACGAAAGCGACGGCAACCGAGATCAAAATACCGGAAATAATGGTCAAAGCCTTGGCGCTGTTGATGTAGTGGACGACTTCCGCGAAACTGCCGTCGGCCATATAAATCTTAAAAAGTGCGGCAGCCAGGGCGCTGCCCAACAATTCGAAGATAATGGAGACGGTGGTGGAAGTGGGCAACCCCAACGAGTTGAAGGTATCCAACAGCAACACGTCGGAGACCATCACCGCAAAAAAGATCACCATGATTTCGCCGAAGGTGAACATCTGCGGATGGAAAACCCCCGAGCGCGCAATTTCCATCATGCCCGAAGAGAAGGTGGCGCCCAAAAGCACGCCGAGACTGGCCACCCACATCGTGGTGCGGAAAGTGGCAATACGGCAGCCCAAAGCGGAGTTGAGAAAGTTGACCGCGTCGTTACTGACGCCGACAAACAGGTCAAAGCAAGCCAAAACGGCTAGAAAGCCGAGGATTACAAGGTAAAAATCAGTCATTTGCAGACCACTGAGGAGGGAATGAATCGATTATTCAGGGGGCAGTCTGACAGCGGTTTATGACAGATTTATGACAAAGAGGGAAAAATGTGACGAAACTATGACAAAAATTTGCGGGGCTCGGACTGCGGATAAAATCGCCCATGCATTGATGATTTTATCTTCAATGCACTGATGAATTTATCCGAAGTCGGACGAAGCTTTGGGGATGGAATGTAAGAAAAAAAGGAAAGGTCGAGAGTGTTCAACCTTTCCTTTCGTACCTAAGCTTACGACAAGGACGACTTCTTGGTGCCGCGCTTACTTTGGGTGCGTTGCGCTTTCATGCGCTTGACTTGCTTGCGGCTCTTGGGAGCGGCGCTCACCGTCTTCTTTTTGCCAAGGCCGGAAACAGGTTTTTTCACGCCTTTGGCCCCCGGATCGGCTTTAGCGGCTAAAATGCGCACCGAATTTTCGGATTTTGCTTTTTGTTTTTCTTCGTCCATCGGGCGATAGAAAACGAGCATCTTGCCGATGGCTTGAATGCGGGCTGCACCGAGTTCTTCGGCGATGCTGTGATACATCGATTCGCGTTCTTCGCGATCGTCGCCCACAACGTGGACTTTCACAAGACCGTGGTCGCTTAACGCACGATCGATTTCTTTCATGACGGCGTCGGTGAGGCCTTTTTCGCCCATCAAGACGCCGACATTGAGGTGGTGAGCCTGACTGCGCAATTCGAGTCGAAGGCTGCGCTCTAAAGTTAATTCGGCCATAAATATGAAAACAAATGATGCGTTGCCGGCGTTGGACAGCTAGGCCGGTAGAGCATCAAACAAGTATAGAAACAAGAAAACAATCCGCCATTGTACCTATTTGGTTCTGCAATATGCCTAAATCACTGAAAAAACTGCGTTCCAACCGTGCTTGGATCGAACGCCACATCAACGATCCCTTTGTCAAAAAGAGCCGCCAAGAAGGCTATCGCGCCCGCTCCGTCTACAAGTTGACGGAGTTGGACGATCGCGAACACCTCTTTAAACCCGGCATGACCGTCGTCGACTTGGGTAGCGCTCCGGGCAGTTGGACGCAAATTGCGGTCGAACGTATGACCGACAAAGACGGGCAATTGAAGGGCCGCGTCATCGCCATGGATATCCTGCCCATGGACCCGGTCGAAGGCGCCGTCTTTATTCAGGGCGACTTCAGAGAACAGGAAGTGGCCGACAAACTCTCCGAAGTTGTGGGTGACGAGGGCGTAGACGTTGTCATCAGCGACATGGCGCCCAATTTGTCGGGTGTGGCAATGGTGGATGCCAACGCGAGCATCTATTTGAACGAATTGGCGCTTGACTTTGCCGTACAGCACTTAAAGCCCGAAGGCGTTTTCGTTACCAAATCCTTTCAAGGCTCGGGCTACTCGCAATTTATCGAAGCCTGCAAAAAGGCATTTAAGAGCGTGGCACAAAGAAAGCCCGAAGCAAGCCGCGGTTCGAGTGCCGAAATGTATGTGGTGGCCAGGGGCTTGAAGCCCGCAAAATAACCCGATCGGTAACCGTTGCATACAAAAAGCATCGCGCCGATAGAACACAACAAGACGATTTTTCGCTAGTCTTACTGTGCAAAATTTTCGGCCGCATTGAGCCGCAATGAGTTTTTAGAGTTTTAATAAGAAAAGAGGCATTACCTTGGATAACAAGATGATCGGCCGTATTCTGGTCTGGGTCTTGATCGCGTTTGTGTTGTTTACCGTGTTTCGTCAGTTTGACGGACAGCGTGACATCGTGGCGCCGGCCGACCAGACGAGCTATACCCAATTTATGAACGACGCCAAAGAGGGCAAGATCAAGCGTGTCGACGTGCAGGGTCGAAAGATCACCGTGACGCCGGCCACGGGTCAGGCGTACTCGATCACCAGTCCCGGCGACTTGTGGATGGTGGAAGACCTGCGTAAAAACGGCGTTCAGGTTTACGGTAAAGCCGAAGAAGAACCGTCGTTTTTGGAAACGATTTTCGTGAGCTGGTTCCCGATGTTGCTTTTGATCGGCGTGTGGATTTTCTTCATGCGTCAGATGAACGGCGGCAGGGGCGGTGCTTTTACTTTCGGTAAGAGCAAGGCCCGAAAATTGGACGACACCAGCAACAAAGTGCGCTTTGCCGATGTGGCAGGGTGCGACGAAGCCAAGGAAGACGTTCAGGAAGTCGTCGACTTCTTGCGCGATCCGTCTCGATTCCAGCGCTTGGGCGGCCATATTCCGAGAGGTATTTTGCTCGTGGGCTCGCCCGGTACCGGTAAAACGCTTTTGGCTAAGGCCATCGCAGGCGAAGCCGGCGTGCCCTTTTTCTCGATTTCGGGTTCGGACTTCGTGGAAATGTTCGTGGGCGTGGGCGCGGCTCGCGTGCGCGACATGTTTGAAAATGCCAAGAAGAATTCGCCTTGCATCATCTTCATTGACGAAATCGATGCCGTGGGTCGTCAGCGCGGCGCCGGTCTCGGCGGCGGCAACGACGAACGCGAACAGACCTTGAACCAAATGCTCGTGGAAATGGACGGCTTTGAAACCGGCAGTAACGTCATTGTGATTGCCGCTACGAACCGCCCCGACGTTTTGGACCCGGCACTGTTGCGCCCCGGGCGCTTTGACCGTCAGGTGGTGGTGCCCTTGCCCGACATTCGCGGTCGCGAACAGATTTTGAACGTGCACATGAAGAAGGTCCCGTTGGGCACCGACGTCAAGGGCGACGTGATTGCCCGCGGCACACCGGGCTTTTCGGGTGCCGATTTGGCCAACTTGGTCAATGAAGCCGCACTTTTTGCCGCACGCCGCAATGCCCGCGTGGTGGAAATGATCGACTTCGAACAGGCCAAAGACAAGATCATGATGGGTGCCGAGCGCAAGTCCATGGTGATGAGCGAAGACGAACGTCGCAACACCGCTTATCACGAATCCGGCCACGCTTTGGTTGCCAAACTGTTGCCCAAGTCCGATCCGGTGCACAAAGTCACGATCATTCCGCGCGGTCGCGCTTTGGGCGTGACCATGCAGTTACCCGAAGAAGATCGCTACGCCTACGATCGCGAATATCTCTTGAGCCGCATCGCCATTTTGTTCGGCGGGCGTATTGCCGAAGAAGTGTTCATGCATCAGATGACCACGGGCGCGAGCAACGACTTTGAACGCGCCACGCAAATGGCGCGCGACATGGTCACGCGCTACGGCATGAGCGACAAGATGGGCGTGATGGTTTATGCCGAAAACGAAGGCGAAGTGTTCTTGGGTCGCTCCGTGACGCGCACCACGCACATTTCGGAAAAGACCATGCAGGCTGTGGATGCCGAAATCCGATCGATTTTGGAAACGCAGTATGCACGCGCTCGCAAGCTCATTGAAGATCATATGGACGAAATGCACGCCATGGCCAAGGCTTTGCTCGAATGGGAAACCATCGACGGCGAGCAGATCGACGATATTTTGGCCGGCCGCGAACCGCGTCCTCCGAAGGGCTTTGTGGTGCGTCAGGGTAACGCTGCCAAACCTGCGCCCGAGCCTGAAATGAAGGCTGCCGAACCCGCACCGGAGTCGACCGACGAAGTTAAAGTCGGAGAAACGGTGCAGCCCGAAGAAGAGCACGACGAGGTGCCTTCCGAAGTCGCTGCCGAAGAACCGGCACCTAAGCCGCGTCGAGTGCGCCGTACGGTGAAAAAGGCTGATGCCAAGCCCGAAGACGATTCTCAAGAAAAGTCCGAAGACGCGGCACCGAAAAAGAGCGATTCGGCGGACAAAGCGTAATTTTTTAGAAGCTTAAGCGCTTAGAATTCTGAAGCGCTACGAAAGGCGGAGAGAGAAGTTCGTAGAGAATTCCTTTCCCGCCTTTTTTCTTTGGTTTTGAGAAAAGGAAAAAAACAATGACCAAGGCTTTGACTTGGAAGTGCCGCGACCGCATTTTGGATTTGACGCGCCCGTTGGTGATGGGCATTGTGAATGCCACGCCCGATTCGTTCTCCGACGGGGGCTTGCACGCCTCGCGTCACGAAGCGATTGCTTGGGGCGAAAAGCTTCTCTCGGAGGGCGCCGACATTTTGGATATCGGCGGCGAATCGACGCGCCCCGGTGCAGCCGACGTGTCGGTTGAAGAAGAGTTGGAGCGTGTGGTGCCGGTGGTGGAAAGCCTGGTGAAGATAGGCGCCGTCGTCTCGGTCGATACCAGTAAACCCGAAGTGATGACGGAAAGCTTAAAGGCAGGTGCGCAGATCATCAACGACATTCGTGCGTTTGCTTTGCCCGGAGCGATTGAGGCTGTGAAAGACTCCGGCGCAGGCCTTGTGATCATGCACATGCTCGGGGCTCCTCGCACCATGCAAACGGCTCCCAAGTACGACGATCTTTTGGGCGAAATCGAAATGTTTTTGCGTGCGCGCGAAGCCGTGTTGCTTGCTGCCGGCGTGTCTCTTGAGCAAATCTGCTGGGACGCCGGTTTCGGCTTTGGGAAAACCGTGGCGCACAACTTTTCCATTTTGAAAGCGACCGAACGATTTGTCGACTCCGGGCGCCCGTATCTGATGGGTTTGTCTCGCAAATCGAGTTTGGGTGCCGTGACCGGCATTGAAAAGGCAAGCGAACGTATCACGGCCAGTGTCGCGGGCGCTTTGATTGCCGTGGAGCGAGGTGCTCAAATCGTGCGCGTGCACGACGTGCGCGAAACGTGCGAGGCGCTCAAAGTCTGGCAAGCGACGGTATCGGCCGAGTAAAATAATCGGATTAGGATTTTTTTCGAAGGAAAAATTATGGCTCGCCGCTATTTCGGAACCGACGGTGTTCGCGGTACTGTCGGACAACACCCCATTACGCCCGACTTTGTTTTGCTTTTGGGGCAGGCGGCCGGACGCGTCTTTTCTCGCTATGTGAAAAACGGGCGAGCCACGGTCTTGATCGGCAAAGACACGCGCGTTTCGGGCTATATGTTGGAAGCCGCTTTGGAAGCAGGGTTTTCTGCCGCAGGCGTCGACACGCTTCTTTGCGGCCCCGTTCCCACACCTGCCGTGGCTTATCTTACGCGTGCACTGCGTTTGGAAGCCGGTGTCGTCATTAGCGCAAGCCACAACCCTTATCACGACAACGGCATCAAGTTTTTTTCGGCCCAAGGCACGAAGTTGCCCGATGCCATCGAAGAAGAAATCGAAGCCGAAATGGACAAGGGCTTTGCGTGTGTCGAAAGCGATATGCTCGGCAAAGCACGCCGCCTGGACGACGCTTCGGGGCGCTATGTCGAGTTTTGCAAGAGTACCTTCCCGCATCGCTCCGACTTAAAAGGCATCAAACTTTATTTGGATTGTGCCAACGGCGCAGCCTATCACGTGGCGCCTGCCGTGTTTCACGAATTGGGTGCCGAGATGGTTGTCGACGGCGCAAGCCCCGACGGCTTTAACATCAATCGCGGCGTGGGGGCCACGCACACCGAAACCTTGGCCGAACGCACGCGTGCGGCGGGCTGCGACATGGGTTTGGCCTTTGACGGCGACGCCGATCGATTGATCATGGCCGACAATGAGGGCAATGTCTACGACGGCGACAGTTTGTTGTATGTCATGGCCTTTGAGCGCATCGTGGCGCAAGGACACGCTTCGGGCGTTGTCGGAACGCTCATGACCAATTACGGGCTTGAAAAGCGCTTGGCGCAACTCAATATCGAATTTGCCCGCGCCAAGGTGGGCGATCGTTACGTCATGGAGCTTTTAAAGCAAAAAGGGTGGCTTTACGGCGGCGAAGGCTCGGGTCACTTGATCGCTTTGGACTGTCAGACGACGGGCGACGGGATCGTCAGCGCCTTGCTGGTGCTCTCGGCCGTCACACGCCGCCAAAAGAGCCTCAAGGAACTTTGCTCGGACTTGACTTTGATGCCGCAAGTGCTGATCAACAAGCGCATCGAAAAGGGCTATGACTGGCAGGGCAATGCCGGCTTTGCGGCAGCGGTAGAAAGTGCCAAGAAGGCCGTCGAAGGACGCGGGCGCGTGTTGATTCGCCCGTCGGGCACCGAGCCCTTGTTGCGCATTATGGTCGAAGCCGATGACAAAGCCTTTGCGCAAAGCTTAGCCGAATCGATGGCCGAAGCCTTAAAGTAAGCCGATCGACGCGTGAAAACGAGAAAAAATTTCGTGCAAACGCGCTAAAATCAAACCTTTGTCCGAAGTTGCGCTTTTCGATCTTCGGGCAAAGGTGAAATTTTTTTTAGCGGAACCCAATTTTTTACTGAATTTGAATTTATGAAACCCGAAACCTACATGACGGCCGCCGACATACGCGCGGCATACCTGAAGTTTTTCGAAAGCAAGGGGCATCCCATCATCGCTTCGAGCCCCGTGGTTCCGCAAGACGATCCGACGTTGCTCTTTACCAACGCCGGTATGAACCAATTTAAGGACAATTTCCTCGGTTTGGACAAGAGTCTGAAGCGCGCCGCCACCGCACAAAAGTGCATTCGTGCCGGCGGCAAGCACAACGACTTGGATAACGTCGGCTACACGGCTCGCCACCACACGTTCTTTGAAATGCTCGGCAACTTCAGCTTCGGCGACTACTTCAAGCGCGAAGCCATTCACTGGGCTTGGGAATTGTTAACGACCGTTTATAAGCTTCCGGCCGAACGCCTCTGGGTGACGGTTTATATCGAAGACGACGAAGCCTACGAAATTTGGAACAAGGAAATCGGCGTTCCGACCGACCGTATCGTGCGCATTGGCGACAACAAGGGCGCTCGCTACATGTCGGACAACTTCTGGATGATGGGCGACACCGGTCCCTGCGGTCCGTGCTCGGAAATCTTCTATGACCGCGGTCCCAAGGTCCAGGGCGGCCCTCCGGGAAGCCCGGACGAAGACGGCGACCGTTACATGGAAATCTGGAACTTGGTGTTTACGCAGTTTAACCGCGACACCGCCGGCAACATGAACCGTTTGCCCAAACCCAACATCGATACCGGTATGGGTCTGGAACGTTTGGCAAGCGTCTTGCAGGACGTGCCCTCCAACTACGACATCGATTTGTTCCAAAACTTGATGGCTGCTGCCAAGGCTGCCGTCGAAGCCGTGGGCGCCGTTGACGTCGATCCCCAGAGCCCGTCTCTGAAGGTGATTGCCGACCATATCCGTTCTTGCGCTTTTGCCATTGCCGACGGCGTCGTGCCCGGCAACGAAGGTCGCGCCTACGTGTTGCGCCGCATCTGCCGTCGTGCCATTCGTCACGGCTACAAGCTCGGTGCTCGCGGCACGTTCTTCTATAAGCTCGTGGAGCCGCTCGCACAGGAAATGGGCGACATCTATCCCGAATTGAAGAATCCCAAGATTAGTCAGGCCCTGCGCGCCGAAGAAGAACGTTTCTTGCAGACGCTTTCCAACGGCATGCAGATTTTGGACGAAGCCATCCAAGCTTCGACCAACGGTATTTTGTCGGGTGACATCGCCTTTAAGTTGCACGACACCTACGGCTTCCCTGTGGACTTGACCGGCGACGTTTGCCGCGAACGCAACATCGAAGTCGATGTGGAAGGTTTTGACGCCGCCATGCTTGAGCAGCGCAACAAGGCGCGTGCCGCAGGCAAATTCAAGATTGCCGCCGATGTGCTCTTTACGGGCGACAACAACGAATTTACGGGCTATGCCGACGTCAATACCGACGGTTGCAAGGTTTTGGCCATCTACAAGGACGGCACCGAAACCGAAGAAGCCGTGGCCGGCGACGACGTGCTCGTCGTTTTGGACAAGACCCCGTTTTATGCCGAAATGGGCGGTCAAGTGGGCGACGTCGGTAAGCTTGAAAACGGCACCACGCTTTTGACCGTGACGGATTGCTTAAAGCTCAAAGCCGCCGTCTTTAGCCACGTTTGCCACATCAACGAAGGCACGCTCAAAAAGGGCGACACGGTCAACGCCCATGTCGATACGCAAACCCGCGAAGCCATCAAGCGCAACCATTCGGCCACGCACATCATGCACAAGGCCTTGCGCGAAGTGTTGGGTGAACACGTCCGCCAAAAGGGTAGCCTCGTGAACGCCAACGTCACGCGCTTTGACTTCCTGCACGACAAGCCCATGACGGCCGAAGAAATCGCCGCAGTCGAAGACATCGTCAACGCCGAAATCTTGGCCAACACCGAAACGCAAACGCGCGTTTTGCCGGTTGAAGAAGCCAAGCAAACCGGCGCCGTGATGCTCTTCGGTGAAAAGTACGGCGAAACGGTGCGCGTTTTGAATATCGGCTCTTCCATCGAATTCTGCGGCGGCACGCACGTGACGCGCACGGGCGACATCGGCGCCTTTAAGATCGTGTCCGAAGCCGGTATCTCCGCAGGCGTTCGTCGTGTGGAAGCCGTCACGGGCATGAATGCCGTGCGCTTGATGCAAAAGAATCAGGACATTCTGACGCAGGCCGCTTTGCGCTTTAAGGCGCCGGCCGACGAAGTGCCCGAAAAGATCGATCACTTGACGGCGCAGATGCATGACCTCGAAAAGCAGTTGGCTGAACTCAAGGCCAAGCTTGCCGCCAAGCAGGGTGCCGATATCGTGTCTGCAGCCGAAGACGTCAACGGCGTGAAGGTGCTTGTGGCCACGCTTGAAGGCATGGACGCCAAGACCTTGCGCGAAACGATGGACAACTTAAAGAGCAAGTTCGGTACGGCCGTGATCGTTTTGGCTGTCACGGGCGGCGAAAAGGTTCAGTTGTGCGCCGGTGTGACCAAGGACTTGATCGGTCGCATCAAGGCGGGCGAACTCGTCAACTTCGTTGCCGCACAAGCCGGCGGCAAGGGCGGCGGTAAGCCCGACATGGCCATGGCCGGTGCGAGCGACGCAGCCGCCATTCCGGCAGCGCTTGAAAGCGCCAAGAGCTGGATTGCCGAACGTCTCTAAGGCGGATAGAGGGCGAATATGCGGGAAATCGATCTTTGCGGTTTGAAGTGTCCGATGCCGGTACTTCGAGTCAAGAAGGTTTTAAAGGATGCGGGGTCTGACGAGACGATTGCTTTCGTGACCGACGATCCCCATGCGCCTGAAGATATTCGCGTCTTTGCCGCTCAGAGCGGGCACACGATTGTCTCTCAAGACGACTTGGGAGACGGTCGGGTGAGAAATGCTTTGAGGCGCCGGGCACAGTAGTTGATTGCGCTACAATCATCCGTGATGAAAGGGGGTGTGTCTTCATAAAAGTACACCTCATCATTTGGACAAGGCTCTGGTGTTGCGAACACCGGGCCTTGTCGTTTTTCAGGGGCTCAAAAACGCAAGAAGGGAGCCGCCGTAAAAGTTCGCACAAAAGGCAAAGAATGACCTTCGAGTTTGAGAACAACAGTTCTCTTTAGTCTCTTTTTATGTTTGGAGGTCTTTTGTGGCAGTCAGAAAATCCTCAGACTCCATCAGTTTTTTGAGGGTGGCGTCGGTTTGCTCTTGGGTGATCCCATTTTTCCGGAGAAGATCGGCAATATTTATCGGAGACGAAGGCTCATCAGATCTAGTCCATTCCGGACAATAGACGGGATGGATCAACATTTCTTTGAGCTCTCGGAGAGGAACCGTCCCGCATGATTCGTAAACGGAGTCCAGGATACCTTGATCGGCCACCGACAACTCGTCGAACGTGTCCAAAGGATCTTCTCTGCGGACTTCTACTGATGGATTCAGTGCGAGATCGTGTGGATTTGGTTTAGTGATCCATTGGTTTGAGTATTTGTTGTAGCTACAGAAGCAAGCATAGGTTGATGAAAGACCCGGTCCCGATTCCGTAGACACGAGACTATCTCCCGTCAATCGTTCTCCGTATCGGAGAAGAAATTGTTTTTCCGCCAGATACATCAACAGCAAGAGTTTCGCTTGCGTCATCCGACCATCGTTTTTCCAGAGAATGTAAGCCGCAACGTGCGTGGCTTTAGGGATGTCAAACATAACGGGCCTCTTGGGATTTCCGAAGACAATCAAATATTGTCGTTTTGGAGACGGTGATTGTGAAACAGTAAAAATTGTACGGAGTCAGTTCAATGGCAGATAGCTTTGCACTCTTGTTAATCCGATTGATCGGGCGTTTTTATTTTGTCGCGTGAAGTGAGTTTGCCCTGCACAAGGTCGCGAATGAGCCCGTAGCGAATAAGGTCAAGACCTCGATACCAACAGAGCATGCGTACGCCGATGATCAAAAGTGTGCAAAACCACAGCGCAAACTGCTGATCGATGCCAAAGTGCCACATGCCGACATAAATCCAACTGCCCAAGAAGCCGGCTGAAGCGTAAGGCTGTCGGTCGGATAGCACCATCGGTACTTTGTTGAGCAACACGTCTCGAATCATGCCGCCCATCACACCGGTACACACGCCCAAGATGGTACTTGCCAAAAGCGGAACGCCCGAAGAAAGGCTCAAAGCCGTGCCGCTTACGCTAAAAAATCCCAAGCCCACGGCATCGCACCAGATAAACAAACTGTAGGGAATGTGATGGCGAAAGCGACGAATAATGGAAGGCGCAAAGGCGGCGAGCGCTACCGTCATCCAAACGTAGGCTTCGTTTTCAATCCAATAAAAGTGCTGTGCGCCCAAGACAAGATCGCGAAAGAGTCCCCCGCCAAAAGCCGTGGTAAAGGCCAAAACGAAAACCCCTACGGGATCGAAACGTTTGCCTGCGGCAGCCAAAATACCCGCAATGGCAAAGGCCAAAATCCCGATAAAGTCGGCAATGGTCGTGAAGTCAATCGGCATGAACAAAGACGCCTCTCAAGAAAAAACGCGTACGCTTGTCGGAAGCTACAAGGCTATTGTGCTACAAAACTTTGTGTCTGCCGAGCGTTTTTGCGGGTAATTCCTCGAAATTTGTGCGACAAAAATGCTCGCAATCACTAAGGCTAGGCAATTCTTCGTAGGGTGTTTGATTTGAGTCAGGGCAAGGGCTCGTCAGACGCCGGTAACTCGGGTAGCATAGGGCATTCACCTTAGTTGAAGGCCGGCGGGTGCCTGTTTGAGGAGTAAACGGGCGCCGATTGAGCGTCTAAGGACGTTTAAACGCAGGATTTCGATAAGGCGAATGCGTTTCCTTTTTCGGAGACGACGGCATTTCGGACTTCATGACCAGCCTCACGAGGCGAAGCGAGAAGTGCCTTGGTAAGGCAGACCTACAACTCCCCCACTTTCAAAGCGGTCTTGCCCTATATAAAAATGCATTCGGGTGAAAGGCGAGTGCACGAAAAAGAGGGGAAGACGGCCCATGTTGTTAGGCGTTCTTCTTGGTGTGGCCACCGGAGCACTCTGGGGGCTCATTTATATTGCACCTTTGATGGTGCCCGAATATAACGCCGTTTTGGTGGCTTTGAGCCGCTTTATGGCGTTCGGTGTCATTTCTTTACCGTTTCTGTATGTGTTTCGTCGCGAAATCGACGGCTTTACCTGGGCCGACATTCGTCAGACGTTTCGACTTTCTCTTTTCGGAAACGTGCTCTTTTATTGCCTTTTGACGATTTGCATTCGTTTGGCAGGCGCTCCTTTGGCCGGCATGTTTATGGCCGTAATTCCGGTGTTGGTTGCCATTGTTTCCAACGTGCGCAATCGCGGTACGGACTCCCAAGTACCTTGGAGTAAGATCATTCCGCCCTTGGTCGTGATTTTTGCGGGGCTTTTGATTGCCAACATCACCGAATTTCAAAAGGCGGCCGCGCAGTCTGCCGAAGGCGGCGAAATGTATTGGGTGGGCGTTGCCTTCGGTATTGCCGCCGTGATTTCGTGGACGTGGTTTTCCATTGCCAATGCCGAGTGGCTCT
>JAUNOJ010000001.1:20245-25627 GCA_030531135.1 Sutterellaceae bacterium
ATTGCCGCCGTGATTTCGTGGACGTGGTTTTCCATTGCCAATGCCGAGTGGCTCTTGAAGTTTCCCAAAATCAGTACCGGCGCCTGGACGGCTCTGCAGGGTGTGACGGTTTTGCCCCTGGTATTGCTTCTTTTTGCCGTGATGGCTTGGCCCATGGGCTTGATGGATCGGACCGTGACGGAATTCGGTCCCGCACCCTGGAAATTTATCGGTGTGGCATTGATGATCGGTTTACTTTGCTCGTGGGTGGCGATGGTTTGCTGGAATCGCATGAGCCAGTTGTTGCCGGCTTCTTTGGGCGGACAAATGATCGTCTTTGAATCGATCTTTGCCGTCATCTATGCGCTCATCTGGCGCGGCGAAATGCCGACCGTTTCCATGACCGTGGGATTCGTGATTTTGATCGGCGGCGTTTTGGGCTCTTTGCGCGTGTTTCAATCGCACGGCAAAACGCGTCAAGCAGGCGACGAAGTCAAGTTCGAGAAAAAACGCGAATTGGTGGCCAAGCTTCGCTCTGCTCCGGGCAAGATTTTGGAGCCGCAGGCCGTTTTCGGAAAGTAACGCCACAAAGCGCTTTTTTCGACACACTTCGGGCGCACTTGCCATCTGCAAGGCGCCCGAAATGTTATTAAAACTCGAAGTTGTAGAGCACTTCAATGGCTTGGTTCACGCCGGAGCTCGCCTCCACAAAGAGTTTGGGCATCAAGCGGTAGCGCAGCGTCAAGGTGCTTAAAGAGTCGAAAATGCTCATGGCATATTTGACCTGCAAGTCCGGCAGCACATAGCCCGACACCACCACCTGCGAATTGTCGCCCACGCCTTGCGTGGAAACGCCAAGATCGCGAATCATCAAAGCGTCGCCGATACCTGAAATCAATTGCCCTGTTTGCGAGAGCCCGATCGTCAATAGGGCAGAGGACAACATCGAATTGTCTTCGGCATTGGTTTCGAGTCCCCGTCCGCGCAACAGGTAAGACAGTTGCGAGGCTTGATCCATCGAGGGGTCGGAAAAGATTTCGGATTGCATGCGGCTCACGTTGCCGTTAACGCGAATGCCCACCGTCACATCGTTTTCCACCGCATCGGGATTGCGCTCGGCAACGAGTTCCACCACCGGGTCGGAAACGGGCCCCGCGAAGATAAAGGCGCCTTTCTTGATGATCAAATCCTGTCCGTAGGCCTGAAAGCGCCCGTCGGGGATGGTGAGCGTGCCGCGCAAGCCCAACGTTTCGTTGGTTTGCGTGACGGTGACGGTGCCCGTTAATTGCGCCATCAAACCGAAAGCTTCGACACGCACATCGTCACCCAAAGCAATCGCAAGCGTACTGTCGATTGCCAGGGGTTTGGATGCGGCTTTGACAATCGGATTCATGTCGGCGTCCACAATCACTTCGTCATCCGACACAGTAACGGCAGACGCCGGAATCGATTCGGCACTCAAACGCGCTCGCGGGATTTCGATTTTGCCCGAAAGCGCGATGCGCTTGTCGTCGACTGCCACCGTCACATCGGGCGTGACCGATGCTTTGACATATGGTGCGGAGACGATGCGGAAATCTTTGCCTTTGACGTGCACGAAAGCGGTCGGTGCTTGAATGTCTTTCCACTCGGCTTTGCCGTCAAAATTTAGCGGCCCTTCGGCACTCACCAATTTTCCGCTAAAGACGGAGTTGTCTCCGGCAAAGGTCAAACGAAAGTCCGAAGGCTGCATGTCCAAAGGAATCGTGGGGCCGTAAAGTTGCAATGAATGAATGTCGATGTTGCCCGTCACGCGCGGCGCCTCGGGCGTTCCCGTCAATGTCAGGTCGGTGGTGACAAAACCCAGCGTTTTCGTTAAGGGCGAAAGCGAGGAAATGATCCCCGAGAATTCGTCCAAATCCAGTTTATTGCTTGTCACGCGCGCCTGCAGTTGGGGGCTACCCGCCGGATCCGTGACTGTCAAAGCGGCTTTTAAGGGATTGTCGGGCGTCACGGCCACCGTTAAGTCGGCCACGGCCTTGTTTTGTGCCAATGTGGCAGCAACACGCGCCGTCTTTAACGTGACTTCGACGGGCTTATCCGAAACGCGGGCTTTGAGCCCGATGCCGGCCGCATCGATGTCGGCCGTGACAGAGGCGTGTTCAACATCGGGTTGCGTCCAACGCGCCTTGATGTCGCCTTTGACTTTGCCGGTGAGTCTGACACCGGCCGGCGCATATCTTTGGGCAAGCGACAAAGGCCAGTCGGCAAAAGCGATGTCGGCCGAGCCCGCTTGTGCAAGCGTGGCCGTGTCGTTGACGCACACGCGCGCATGGGTTTTGTTTTCTTGCCAGAAGTGTTTGCCCACCGTCAAACTTTGGTTGGCGACATTGACTGTAAAGGCGGGTTTGCCGGAAGCGCTCCATTGCGTCTTGGCCACGCGCAGATCGCCTCGGGTCAAGGTCGAAGCCCAAACGTTGAAGGCCTCATCGAGTTTTCCTTGCCACGCCAGACGTGCAGAGATATCGGCACCGGTCACATCTGCGGAGAGCGTGTGTTTTGCCAAAGTGCCGTTGGCGGTGACGGCGGCCTTTTCAATCGTTTGATCGGCCGCCTGAACTCCCGTCACCGACAAGGCGACTTTGGAGGTTGTTTGTCCCAACGCTTTGATATCGGTCGTAAGGTTGACGCGATCGGCCGAGTAGGTGTCGTAACGGATGCCGTTGCCTTTGAGTACCGCTTTGACATTGATCGAGTCAAGCGCGCCGTCGGCAGCGATGTCGCCGGTGACCGTCCCGTTGAGCTTGGGATCGAAAAGAGACAACTGCGGCGCATTGAGAGAACCCTTTGCCGACAACGTTTCGCCCGAATAGCTCGCGTGTCCTTCGAGGCGGTTTTTGGCCAACTGTGCCTTGAATGTTTTGACGTCAAGCGCCAAAGCGTCGTTCACCTTCCCTTCTAAATCGACGGACATGGGGTGCCCGGCAAGGAGACCTGCGAGCTTTAAAGCTGAAAAATCGGCTTTGAAGTGCGCGAACGTTGCATCGGTTTGAACGTTTGCTGCCATGTCCAACGTCGCATTGCCTTTGGCCAAGGGGTGGGAAGAATCGATATTAAGCACCTTTAAAACGACGTTTATGTCGGCAACCGTCGCTTGCGACAGGGTTGAGAGTGTTAGGCCCGTGTCGGTCAGACGGCCGTTGCCGGTCACGCTCGCTTTCAGTTGCGTTTCCGGCAACAACAAAAGCGCATAGTCAAAGGCAAGTTTCTGACCACGGACATCCAGGTGGGTTTTGATTTTCGGATATTGCGGCAAAACGGCTGTCGTCTCCGTTGACACGAGCCAGTCATTGAAGTTGCCCGTGAGTTTCAGCGTTTGCACGTCAATGTCCGCGTCACCCTTGACGGATTCGCCCAAAAGCGCTTGCGGGACTTTGACGCGTGCAGAAAGCGTCAAGTCGACGGGCAATGGCGCTTTGGCGATATCGACCGTACCGGTTAGCGTCGCAGAATCGGGCGAGACAATTTCGGCTTTGAGATTGAGACCGCTCAAAAGCGCACCGTCGACGGCGGCTGTGCCGGCAACCGTACCGAAGTCTTTAAGTGCGATGCCGTCAAATGCAATGTCGGTTGTCAGCGGCCACGCATCGTGCATGGCAATTTGGGCTTTCCCCGAAACCTTGGCAAAGGGCGTGACGACAGAAAGTTTTGTGAGCGTTACTTGGCTATCTTTGGCGGCAAGACGCACGGAAAGCGAATCGACTAGACGCTCGTTGTTGACGGAGAGACTTTCCAAAGAAAGTTGTGTGAGTTCGACCTCCAAAGGCAATGTGATGTCGGGTAACGTCGGCAACAACGGGGCTTCAAAAACAGAAGCGATCGTTTGCGCCAAGGGCTTGGGTTCTTCGGCCGGTGTCGGCGGCAGCGTCAATGCCAAGGTTTTTAAAGTCGTTTGACCGAGACTGATGCTTGACTGGCGTCCCTTGACGGAGGCTTCAAATGCGTCAAGTTGAACCTGCGTGCCGTCAAAAGCCAAGAAGCTGTCGCTCATCGCAATCGAAGCAACTTCAAAGCTCACGGGTAAAACCAAGGGGCCGGTGTCGCCCGGAATTTCCGACGCCGGTTCTGTCGGGGTTGACTCGGTCGCGGAAGTCACTTCAAGGCGCAAACCGTCGGAATTGAAGTGCGCAATCGAAACGAATCGATCCAAGGGCGCAATGTTGGCAACGGAATAGTGCAATGATTTTGCAGAAAGTTTGATACCGGCGTCATCAAAGGCCACACCTTCGAATTTCGCGTTAAAAAGCGTGCCTTGCACCTTTTCGATCGTCAACGTCGGCAAGGCTTTTTCCAATAAACCGACCGTGAGAGACAAACCCCACGGCGTAACGGCCAAAATGACGACTGCCACCAAAAGCGTCGTGAAGCCAGCAAAGAGGGCAAGCGTTGTTGTCATGAGAGCTTTTAAAACCCGCATTACAAAGCACCTCCCAAGCCGAAATAAAAATGCATGCCGCGATCCAAGTCACTTGCAATGGGCCAGGCCACGTCGACCTTGACGGGACCGATGGGCGAATTCCAACGCACGCCCACACCGGCACCTTTATTCAAAGAAAATTCGTCGAACTTTTTAACCGAGTCGCCTGCGTCGACAAAAGCCGCCGCCCACCAGTTGCCCGTGACGTTGTATTGGTATTCGAGGGAGGCCGTGGCCATTTTGCTGCCGCCGGTGAGTTCGCCGCTCTCGTTTTTAGGCGAAATCGATTTGTAGTCGTAGCCGCGCACACTGTTATCACCACCTGCGAAGAATCGCAAATCGGGCGGCACGCCGTTTAAGTCGTCGGTTTCAATCCAACCCAAAGAAGCGCGCACAATGAAGCGATGTTTGGCGGCAAAGGTTCTGAGCCACGTTTGAGAGGCTTCCATGCGCACGAAGTCCGACTCCGACGCCCAGATGCCGTTGGCCACCGAGACGGCATAGCGTTGCGTGTCGCCCCACTCGGGAGACAAGCCCCCTCTGGCACGCGTACGGGTAAAAGAGATGCCCGGATAGATCACAAGTTTATTGTTGTCGACTGCTGCCTGCGTGAAGTTGTCGCTTAAGACATTGAGACTAGCGCTTCGCACCCAGCCCGATTCCAACTCTTGGTTGCGAGAGACGCTTGCCGCAAATTGGCTCGATTGCGTGTCGTTTAAGTCCGTGTACTTGTAGCCGCCTTGCACCAACCAATAGTCGCCCAACGGATCGTCTTGCGTGGGGATACGATAGCTTAAGTCCAGGACCTGTTCTTTGGCCGAGACGTCGCCCGTGACTTCAAAACTGTGTCCCTTTTCGTTGACCCAAGGACGCGTCCATTTGATCTTGGCCTTGGGGCCGATATCGGACGAATAGCCCAAGCCCGTTTCCACCAAATTGCGTTTGCG
>JAUNOJ010000117.1 GCA_030531135.1 Sutterellaceae bacterium
ATGCGACTGGCAGGGATGCTGTGCGTGCCGGCCGTTGTGATGATCGTGCTCACTTATGCCATGGGCGAGTGGTTGACCCCTGCTGCCGACAAGCTTCGAAGTGAGATGACGACAGTGATCTTCGATAGGACGCTTTCTGCGCGCGGCTACGCCTCGGGTGTTTGGGTTAAGGACAATGTGAAGCAACCGTCGGCAGACAACGCCGTCATGCGCTTTGTCAACGTGCACAACCTCATTGCAGGCGAAGACAGCCGTACCGGTGCCTGGCGTGTGTTCGAGTTTGATATCGACGGCGATTTGATTCGCGTCTTGAGAGCTCCGGAAGCCAATTACATTGCAGGACGCGGTTGGCACTTGAAAGATGCCACGGTGGAAACATTGCCCAAGATCGGAAACGACGATCGTCCCATGACCGAAACGGCAGGACGCCGCGACGGGGCCGATTTATTACTTGTTTCCGAGATGCGTCCCGATATTTTAGGTGTCTTGACAATCAAACCCGAACGTATGGGGATTGCCGATTTGTGGAGCTACATCACTCATTTGCGCGATACACGCCAGACGACGGAGAGATATGAAGTGGCTATGTGGACCAAAATCTTCTATCCCTTGGCGATTTTCGTGATGTTGGCGGTCTCCATGCCCTTTGCTTATTTGAATGCGCGCTCGGGCGGCGTTTCCATTCGAATCTTTGCAGGACTGATGATCGGCATCATGTTTTATGCCTTTAACAACATCTTCTCGTTCCTGGGTGTTTTAAATACGTGGCATCCGATGTTGGTGTCGGTGGTGCCTACAACGGTGATGTTGATCTGTGCGGCCGTTGCACTGTGGCTGGTTGAAAGGCGCTGACGCTTGATCAAAGCGCAGCGGTCAAAATTGCCAAAACGTCGTTTTTGTTAAGCGGAACGTAGGCTCTGGACAGTCTGCCGATGCGCTCGGCTTTTTCAGCCATAACATCAAAAAAGCGATCGTCGATGCCGATTTCGCCGAGCGTTGTCGGCATACCGACCTGTCGGAAGAATTGAGCGGTGGCATCGATGGAAGCGTGCGCCATGGCAAAACGATCGTTAGACTCTTCGATATTCCAAAGGACTTTGCCGTATTCGCAAAACTTTTCAACGGTATCGGTATTGAGCACGTGGCGCATCCAGTGAGGCGTCAACAATGCCAATCCTGCGCCGTGCGTGATGTCGTAGTATGCCGAAAGCTCGTGCTCGATATAGTGCACGCTCCAACAAAAGTCTTTTCCCGTCGATCCCAGCCCGCTTAAGGCCAAGGCGCTGGCCCACATCAATTCCGCTCGAGCGGCGTAGTCTGTCGGGCACGCCAAGGCCCGGGGCAGATGTTTGATCACGGCCTTCATCAACGCCAGATTGATGCCGTCGGCAACCGTGGCGCACTCCCGATCGAAGAAGTTTTCCATAAGGTGAGAAAGCGTGTCGCTTGCGCCCGCAGCCGTATGGTAGGCCGAAACGGAAAACGTGTTTTCGGGATTGAGGATCGATACGCGCGGCATCAGCGACGGATGCACGACAAAGAGTTTTTCGTTCGTTTCTGTGTTGGAGATGACGGCAAAGGGATCGAGTTCGCTACCGGCAGCCGAAATGGTCGGTACGGCAACGACAGGCAAGGCCTGCGTGATTTTTCCCATGTCCAGAAAAAGATCCCAAGGATCGCCCTCATAACAGGCGCCGGCTGCAACGGCTTTGGCACAATCGATCGAACTGCCGCCGCCTACGGCCAGCAAAACATCGATCGAGTGCGCTTTACAAAGCGCTACGCCGCGTCTTAAGGTTCCAACTCTGGGGTTGGGTTCGATATCGGAGAGTTCAATGACTTCGAAGTCAGTCAACAGTTCTCGGATGTGCTCATAAAGACCGTTGCGCTTGATGCTACCGCCTCCGTAGCACAAAAGAATGCGTTTGCCTAACGGAGCAAGTTTTTGCGGCAGTTGCGCCTCCTGTCCTTTACCGAAAAGAACGTCGGTGGGGATGCCGAATTCGAAGTTTTTCATGGAAGAATTTTTTTCGTAATCGATTCCTCCATTGTAGGGCTTGATGGGACAAAAAATCGGCTCGTCAGGGCAAATCTGCGAGCCGATAGTTAAAGTTTCGATTTCGAAGTCGTTTAGTGCGACAAAATTTTCGACAAGAATTGCTGTGCGCGCGGACAACGCGGCGAGCTGAAAAATTCGTCTTTGCTCGCGTCTTCGAGGATTTCGCCGGCTTCCATGAAGATCACGCGATCGGCCACCTTGCGGGCAAAGCCCATTTCGTGTGTGACCACCATCATGGTCATGCCTTCCTTGGCAAGGCTCACCATCACGTCCAACACTTCATTAATCATTTCCGGGTCAAGAGCCGACGTCGGTTCGTCAAACAACATGCAAACCGGATCCATTGCCAAGGCGCGCGCAATGGCCACACGCTGCTGCTGACCGCCCGAGAGCTGTCCGGGGAACTTGGGAGCGTGCTTTAAAAGACCCACGCGATCCAAAAGTTGTAAGCCGCGTTCGGTGGCCTCTTCACGGCTGCGACCCAATACCTTCATTTGAGCCAACGTCAAATTGTCGGTGATGCTCAGGTGCGGGAAGAGTTCGAAGTGCTGAAATACCATGCCGACATGCGAGCGTAATTTCGGTAAATCGGTCTTGGGATCGCCCACACTCACGCCGTCAACAAGAATGTCGCCCTGTTGGAAAGGTTCAAGGGCGTTGACCGTCTTGATCAAGGTGGATTTGCCCGAGCCCGACGGGCCGCAAACCACCACCACTTCCCCCTTTTCAACAGAGGTGGAGCAGTTTTTCAGAACCTGAAATGAGCCGTACCACTTGCTCACGTTCTTAATTTCAATCATCGGCATCGGACACGATCCTTCGTATGTTGGGTTTTGGTGAAAGATGTTGATTTGCAGATCATTTGCGCAAAACAACCCCTCGCTTTTCATTATTTGCGAAATATTGCGGTCATTTTAAGGCAAAACACGCGGAGCGAAAAGCGATTTTGTCGACTGAACGTTTTTTTGTGCTTTCCAAGGAGGTAAACTCGGTGATATTCCCTTCAACGAACGCTTGTATGCATGGGTATGTTTCAAAGAGTTTTCACTTCTATCGGCGTTTGTATCGTTGCTTTGACAACCGCGACCGCTTCGGCAACGACTGCACCGCTCACAAAAGACACGGACATGGTACGTCCGCGTGTGGGGTTGGTGTTGTCGGGCGGCGGTGCACGCGGCTTTGCCCACATCGGCGCATTGAAGGCCTTTGAAGAGTTGGGAATTGCCTTTGACGTGGTCACGGCGACAAGCATGGGGGCGATGGTCGGAGGCGCTTATGCTGCAGGTTTGAGCGCAGATCAGATCGAAAAAATCACACTGGGTGTGGACTGGGGCAAAATGTTTGCACCTCGTCCCGATCGCAAAAGGCTTTCCTGGCGAGAAAAAGTTGACGATCGTAAGGGCTACTCCGCCGTCGAGCTCGGTTGGGGGGCTTTGGGTTTCAAACTGCCTTCCGAAGTGGTTCCTTCGCAAGAGCTCGACATGTTCTTGTCGCGATCCAATCAACCGTTTAACTCGGTGAACGATCTTACACAACTCTCAATTCCTTTTGCGGCGATGGCCACCGACCTGGAAAACGGCGAGCGAGTCGTTTTATCAAAGGACATTACGCTGTCACTGGCCATGCGCGCTTCGATGTCGATTCCGGGCGCCTTTGCACCGGTCGAATATCGGGGATACATGCTTGTCGACGGCGGTCTGGTGGATAACCTTCCTGTGGCGCAAGCCAGAGAAATGGGGGCAGACATCGTTGTTGCCATCAATGTCGGAACGCCTCTGATGAAGCGAGACAAGCTCAATAATGTTGTGGGCATTATGGGGCAGATGGTCAATCTCTTAACGGAGCAAAACGTACAGCAGTCCAAGAGTCTGTTGACCGACAACGACATCTATCTGGAACCCGATTTGGGCGAGTTGACGGCAGGCGACTTCAGACGTTCCAAAGACATTATCGAGCTCGGTTATCGCGCCGTGATGGCGCACAAAGACAAATTTGCTGCTTTTGCCGTTTCTAAAGAACAGTACCGACAATGGGCACAGGCGCGTGCGGACATTTCCAAATCCGACAATGTTCACAAGGTGGCCGAAGTCGAGGTTCGAGGCCTTAAAACCGTCAATCCGGAACGAGTGGTGGGCGAAATCGACATTGATACGACGCAGCCCGTGACCAACGATCAGATCGAAGAGGCGGCGCGCGATGTCTGGGCGATGGGCGACTTTCAAAGTGTTCCGTTTCATTTCGAGCCCGGACCCCGCGGCACCGAAGTGTTGGTGTTCGAACCCACGGAAAAAGAGTGGGGCTACTCGTCGTTTCGTATCGGCGGCAATGTACAAACGGACTTTAAAAGCTCAAATACCTTTAACGTGCTCTTGGCGCATACCTGGGGGTGGCTTAACAGTTGGGGCGCGCAATGGCGCAATGAAATTCAAATCGGCGAAGTTAAACGTGTGGCGACCGAGTGGTACCAGCCTTTGGGAGCTGCCAGCAATTGGTTTGTAAAGCCTGCCGTGAGTTACGAGTGGGAGCCCTTTGACGTGTATATCGCGCAACAAAACGATCCGATTGCGCGCTATCGCAATGAAAGTTTGGATGTCAGTCTGTCGTTGGGCTATGAAATCGGGCGCATCGGGCGTATCGAAATCAACGGCGGTTGGATGGACAGCCGTTCGAATATGGAAATCGGCCTTTTTGACCAAGGTGCGCGAGCTCAGGCCGTGTATACGGGGCTTGGGATTGAAATCGATACCTTGGACAATCCCAGTTTTCCGAGATCGGGCTTTGCCTTCGAGGCTCAAGCCTATCGTACGGTCGATCCGAGCCAACAGAATATGAATGAAATAAACGGTACGCGTTATTCCGTGAAGGCGTCGTTGCCAGTGCCTTTGAGTAAGAACACGACACTACTGTTGTCTGCCAAGGCAGGCAAGGCGCCTCAGGCAGGCAACTTTAATATGGGTGGGGTATTTAATCTTTCGGGTTCGGCTTACGGACGCTTTTCGGGCAACCGCATGAACATGGCCAGAGCCATGGTCTATCACGATGTCAGTCGAGCGATGCGTGAAATGAGAATGCCGGTGTACATCGGAGCCACGTATGAAACGGGGCGCGCATGGGACGAGGCCGATTATGCTCAAGCGTGGGGGCGCGGCAAAGGATGGTTGCAGGCTGCAAGCGTCTTTGTGGCGACAGACAGTTGGATCGGCCCGATTTATTTGGTGGCGGGCCGAACCTTTGGCGAGGGTGAAGCCATTACGTTGTATTGGGGACGCTTGCAGTAAGTCGTCAATGATTTTCGTGACAGACTGGACAATCGGGATCGGGGCTTAATCCGAAGATGTCCGTACTCCAATTCAAGGTGTCGATTACCAACAGTTTACCTGCCAAAGAGCGCACGCCGGCAGCAAACTTGAGCGCTTCTCCGGCAGCGATCATGCCCGAAATTCCCGTGACCGGTGCAAAAACACCGGTTGCGGCGGCCTTGACGTCGACTTCTTCGTCTTCCGGGAACGTGCACTGGTAGCAGGGTGCATCGTGTGAAGAAAAATCAAAGAACGCGATCTGCAAACTGAAGCGGACGCTGGAAGCGACGATCAGCGTTTTTTTGGCCGCGTGTGCCGCACGGTTGACGGCGTGGCGTGTTTTGAAGTTGTCCGAACAGTCCAAAACGATATCGACGTCTTGCACAAGTTCTGATAAAAGCCCATCGTCGGCCCAACGATCGACGGCCGTGATCGCAACATCGGGGTTGAGTT
>JAUNOJ010000118.1 GCA_030531135.1 Sutterellaceae bacterium
ATGAATAAGGCTTATAAAGTTGTTCGTTCTCTTCTTCGCGGTCAAGTCGTCACGAGCGAGATCGCATCTTCTTGTCAGGGTAAAGCAATCAAGACTCTTGTTGCGGTTGCCATCGCAGGTTCTTTAGCCGGCAGTGCTCTTGCCCAAAATCTCATCGTCAAAGATCAAGATTATGTCAATGATGTGAAGTTGACGGTTGAGGAGCTTCGCGTCAACAACAAAACATTCACGAACAATAAAACAGTCAGTGCAAGCGTTGTCAATGCAAGAAATGGTGCAGTGATCGAAAATAAAGAGGACGCAACATTCAAAACAACGGGTGAAGGCATCAACCTTGTCGGCGGCTCGACTTTTATCAACAAAGGAAAGATCAATACAGACTCGATCACGGTGAAGAATTCGATGTTTAGTACCGTGGTCAAAGGCGGTAAGTTGAATACTTGGGCGGTCAATGTTTCCAACGGGGGCACCCTTAATTTGTTGGACCTGAATTCGAGTACGCAAGATGGCAACGACGCAGGTGAAAAAGACGAATTTGCTCTTCGATTTTATTTAGCACTGGATAACGGAAAACTCCTTTTTAACGGCGAAAAACTAAAAAACATCAGAGTCACAAACAATAACAATAAGGATGGCGCACTGGATTTGTCCAACGGCAACTACGTCTTTGAATCCTTAGCGCTCGACGGAAACGGATCTGTTTACGTTGATGACACGGCTTCGCTACAGTTGGGGAATATGGCGCAATCCGGCGGTATGCTGACAAACGAAGGAACGCTCACGATCAATACATTGACGCTCTCGGGCGGCTCGCTGACCAACGCAGGAAACCTCACTGTAGGGCAGGTAGAGGTGCAAGGCCAAGACTTGGCGATCACAAATACCGGAACGATCTATACAACCTACGAAAATCTCTTCGTGAAAGCCGATGAGGGTGACGGGTACATGACCAGCGATTTCGTTGCCGCCTTTGGTGAAGAGAGCACGGGCGACATTTATGAAACATCTTACAAAGGCAAACTCACGTTAAACGAGCTCAAGGCGGCGCAAAAACTCGTTTCCAATGTCGTGTTTGTCAATGCGACAATTACTGCCGATAAAGAAGGCGATTCACTGAAGTTGAGTGATATCGAAGGAACCAAGAGTGTTCAAACGATTGCAACTGTCAATGGAAACTCAGGTATCGTCAGTCAAAGCACGAAGCTCGGTGCATTGGAGTTTAATGTTAATGCAGAAAGCTCGTCTGTGAGCATCGGGGTAAGCGACTCTTCGGGAACGTTTGAGATCGGCGGCAATGCCGAGGGGAGTTTAATTACCGGGATCGAAGACCGCTCAGTTCAGTTTACGAGCGGCCATATCGTGATCGGAAGCGATGACAAAACTACGGCGTTGGATAATGATGCCGCAGTGGCGCAAGGTGTGACTCTGACAGCCAAAGGTGCCTTGACGCTGCAAGGACTTGATATCCATGCAAATTCGACATTCAACGTAGCGCAAGGCGCAAGTGTGGTTGCCGACTATATTTCGGGTGGCGCGATCAACATTGACGGCGGTTCTCTCTTTGTTTTGGCATCTAAGCCGGTCAACACTACGCGTGCCGTTGCTAGTGATTCGAGTTTTAAGGTCGGGTCCGATATCCATGCCGATTCAACGCAAAGTCAAAACGATGTCTATATCACCTTTGGCAATGCCGATACGGCTCGCCGACAGGCTATCTTGTCGAGTTTGGATCATTCGAGCGACCAGAGCTACACAGTGCTTTACCTCGATCGACAAATCGATATAACGGATCGCACTGTCAATCTGAATTCGGAAAGAACGGACAATGGTCTTTATGCCGGCGACAATGCGAGAATTTATGCGAATCTTCAATCCTTTGTCGATAACGGATTTGATCCTCAAAACGATTCTTTAGTGATCGGAACGGAGTCCGGGGTCATTAGGAATCTGGTTTTAACCGATTTGACAGCCGAAGCTTTTACCAAAACCGCGACAGGCAAATTTAAGTTGAATGTCGGCACCGGTATCAAAGTCGACACTGTTGACATGGGCACGGATTTCTATCAAGGCAACGGTAACAACAAAGGTGTGTTGACAGTTTCCGTCAACACGGACAAGGTTGCCGAGACTAAAGCTCAAGGCCTGCAGTTCACCGGTCAACTCGACCAAGCGCTTGGCGCGATGGACTTTTCCAACGATCTTGTGCGTGCCGTCATCTTCGGCAACCGGAATTTGACCGTAGCCGACGTTGCTTCGGCAAATGCAGCAAGCAACATGGCCGTGGCCGGCGGCACTTTCTCGACGGCGATGGATATCCATCACGAAGTTGTGAAGGCCGTGAACCGCCGTACGTCGCTTGCCTACGTCAATGTCTCTCGCTCCGAACCCTCAACGACCGTGTGGGCGGACGTGATTGCCTCTGACAACGAAGCCAAAGAACTCTACGGTTCTGCTCAAGGATATGAAAGCAACGTCTACGGCGGTATGCTCGGCTTTGACGTGACGACCGAAGTAGGCACCGTTTTGGGTGCGGCCGTGCATGTCGGTACAGCAGACGCAAACTCCTTAGGCAGCAGTGTCAAGACCGATTCCGACACCGACTTCTACGGCATTGAGCTTTACGCGTCGCAACGCTTTGCCGACTTTAACGTGCAGGTCGATTTGGGTTATATCCATACGGATAACGATCTCTCTACCAAGGGGACGTACGGTGCCTTTAGCGAAAGCCTGGACGGCGACATCTGGACGTTCGGTGTCAACGGCGAATTGTTGATGACTTCGGGCGCATTGAACGTGGTGCCGCACATCGGCGCGCGCGTCACTCGCATCGACATGGACGATTCTGTGTACGGCGCCGAATATGACGCCATGGTGCTGTATCAAACGCCGGTGGGTGTAACGGTTTCGGGTAACTTTGAAACCGGTGCCTGGAAGTGGTCTCCGCTTTTTGATCTGTCGATAGTACCGACCTTTGGCGACAATGATGCCGTAGCAAACTTTGTTGGAAACAGCGTCCATACGCGAGTGGTCGATACCAGTCCCGTGCAGGCTACATTGGGTGTGAGTGCTCAGAGCGGTGCTTGGACCATGGGGCTCAATTACGGTTTGAGCGCATCAGGGAAAAGCGATCGTTTCAACAATTCTTGGAATTTGAACGTTAGGTTCAGTTTCTAAAAGCGGCTTACAACTTGAACCGGCAGGCTGAGATGAACGCCTCGGCCTTTTGCCGGTTCTCAAATGTAAAGCTACGCCGTTTCTGTTAAGATTCGACGCCCGAGTTCGGTTGCGATAAAAAGAGCGCGACAATCGTGCGCTTTTGCTACAATGCCCGAACCTTCAAAAATTTGGTTGCCTCCGTAGTTCAACAGGATAGAACGAGCCCCTCCTAAGGGTTAAATCTGAGTTCGAGTCTCGGCGGGGGTGCCAGATCTCAAGCTTTGTCAGTGTCCCATTCGGACAATTTCTCTTTTGCTTTGCTCCGAAATTTTGACAGTCAACGCTCATCTATTTTTGTCTCAAAAATGAAACAAAATCATGCGCAATTTCGATTACATAGACCTCGCAGAGAAATACGACACGTCTGAGCGCATGTCGCTTGTTTCTGCGATTGGCCAAGAAGCAGAGAAACTTGAGTCTTATCTCAAAGTCGATTCGGCAAGGCTGCGGACACTGAAAGCTTCTGCAAAGTTTGCAAGCACCAAAGCCTCCAATGCTATTGAGAGCATCACGGCAAGCGACGAGCGTATTGGCCTTTTGATCGAAGGGGCAACGCCGGCAACCGAAAACGAAGCACAGATCGCGGGATATTGTGATGCGCTTTCGATCGTCAACGACAATTTCGAAGCCATTCCGGTAACGCGCAACTACATCTTGCAACTGCATAAGATTCTCTACGGACGCAGCGGGAGCCCTATCGGCGGCAAAACGAAAAGCGTGCAAAATTTCATTTCGGCGGTTTACCCCGACGGTCGTAAGGAAACGCTTTTTACGCCGCTCGCTGCCTACGAAACACCGCAAGCATTGGATCAATTGTGCGATGCGTACAACCGCGTGATTGCGGCCAAGGCGGCAGATCCCTTGATCGTCATCCCGATTTTCGTGCACGACTTCCTTTGCATTCATCCGTTTGACGACGGTAACGGGCGCATGAGCCGGCTTCTGACATCGTTATTGCTGTTGCAAAACGGCGTGACCGTCGGCAAATACGTGTCTCTGGAAAACGAAATCTATAAGGCTCAGGCAGAGTATTACGCCGCACTGCGTCAGGCAGGAAAGGGCTGGCACGAAGGCATGGAAGATGTCACGCCCTTCGTTAAATATGCGCTCGAAACAATTTTGGCAGCTTACAAAGCCTTGTCGGAAACTTTAGGAGCGGTTACGACAGAATAAACCGCCCCAATAGACGCCACTCCGATTCCGACAAACGTCCAAAGATTGTCTCCGGTGAGATTGCCCGCAAGCCCCAAGACGCCGCCCGAAACGGCGCTTACAAGCCAAATGCCCGGTCGCGCCCGACGAACGCCGCCCACCACTAAAAAGAGAAGGGGTGCCGCAACTCCGGGTACAAAGAGCGAATAGGCTTTGAGCAACCACCCGATAATATCGCCCGAGACCCAAGCGCTGGAACAAGCCAAAAGACCAAGGACAAAACTGAAAAGCCGCACTGCCTGCGGGCGCTCTTTGCCGCAAACGTCTTTTTCCAAGATACCGGCAGCCGATAGCAGCAATGTATCGGCTGACCCCGATAGTGCACTTACCAACCCCAAAGCCAGCATGGCAACGATCACGGTCGGCAACGGCGAGTCGACTAAGAGCCAATCGGTGACAGGTTGCTTTGCCTCGATATTGAGTAACGCCATCATCGTGACGATAACTCCGAAAAACGCGAGTACCGGTGCGGCACCCAATGCGGCGTGTTTGGCCGCCTCGGGACTCTTGGCTGCAAAGGTGCGGGAAAACATATCGGGTCCAATCACAAACGTGATGCCGACCAACAGCATCATCTCCAACCACTGAACCACGCCGAAGGTCTCGGTAAAAGGAATTTTGGGCAGAGCCAAGACGGCTTGCGGACGATCCCACAGGCACCAAAGCGCCGTCAATGTAAAGCCAACTAATAAAAGTACGGCCTGAAGCGCATCGGTGCGAATCACGCCGCGCTGCCCGCCCATGGCCGTGTGTAGGATGATGCCGAAGGCCAAAGCCGCATAAAGAATATCGGCTTCTATTCCCCCGACAATGACGCTCAAAAGTGCGCGCAGTGCACAAAACTGTGCCGCCGTGACCGCCACCCAAGACACACTGATAATAAGACCGGCCCAACGCTCGGCACTGCGCCCGACTTGCAAGGCCAGAAGGTGTGGCAAAGTGATGGCTTGGGTTTTGCGAATGAAGGGCGCCACAAAGAGTCCGTGAATCGTCAAGCCGATGGCGCCTACGCCCAACCACCAAAAAGCGGCCGGCCCGATTTTTTGCGCCAAGGAACCGATCCCGAGCGTGGCCGATCCGCCGATGATGGTGCTCACTAGAGACAGAGCACAGAGCGTTGCCGACGTCGTGCCCGAGGTGGTGAGGAAATTACGGATCGTTTGGTTCTTTTTCGTGCCGCAAATTCCAAGCCACAGCAAGGCAGCTAAATAGAGCACAATCAGAGTTGTCAAAAGAGTCATAGCGGAGATATCGGCCGGGCAAGGGAAAGGTAGCCGTTATTGTATCGCATTGCTGTCCAAAACAAAATGTGCATAGGGGGATGAGCCTCTCGTAAACCATTG
>JAUNOJ010000119.1 GCA_030531135.1 Sutterellaceae bacterium
AGGCGGTCATGACCGGCCTGATGCTGACGCTCTGCGAGCTGCGGGACGACTATCCTGATTATATCGAAGTTTTGGAGGTGTAACAAATGCTGAAAATGAGTTTCCAGTTCTTCGCACATAAGAAAGGCGGCGGCTCCACCCGCAACGGTCGTGATTCCAAGGCGAAGCGCCTTGGTGTGAAGGTTTTCGGCAACGCGGTCATCAACGCCGGCGGCATCATCGTTCGTCAGCGCGGCACGAAGTTCCACGCCGGTGACAATGTCGGCATGGGCCGTGACCACACGCTCTTTGCAAAGATTGACGGCATGGTGTCCTTCGAAGTCAAGGGTCCCAAGAACAATCAGTTCGTGAAGGTTGTTCCGGTTGCCGGTTAATCTTTGAGCTTTTCCCGTATTTCGGGTGAATTCAAAGGCAAAAAAATACGAAAGCCCTGACGGGAAAATTTCCGTGCAGGGCTTTTGCGTGTTTGTCTGTTTCGAATCATTCGGGTTGCGTTGTGGCACAATAGCCCGATAGAAACTCTTTTTTAGGATAAGCGACGTGAAATTCGTTGATGAGGCCCGTATTGAGGTCCAAGGCGGCAACGGCGGCAACGGTGCCGCGAGTTTTCGCCGTGAAAAATTTATTCCCAAGGGCGGCCCCGACGGCGGCGACGGCGGTCGCGGTGGTAGCGTTTGGGCTTTGGCAGATCGCAATATCAATACGCTTGTAGACTATCGCTATACGCGAAAGTTCTTCGCGCCCAACGGGGAAAACGGGCGCGGTGCCGACTGTTTCGGCGCCGGCGGCGACGATGTCGTTTTGCGCATGCCCGTCGGTACGACCGTCGTTGATATGACCACCGGCGAAACGGTTGCCGACTTGACGCATCACGGCGACAAGAAGCTTTTGGCCGCAGGCGGCAAAGGTGGCTTGGGCAACTTGCACTTCAAGACCAGTATCAACCGTGCGCCGCGTCAATTTACGCCCGGCGAACCCGGTCAGTATCGCGAACTGCGTTTGGAATTGAAGGTTTTGGCCGATGTCGGTTTGTTGGGGATGCCCAATGCCGGCAAGTCGACCTTTATTACGGCTGTTTCCAATGCCCGCCCCAAGATTGCCGATTATCCCTTTACGACGCTGCATCCGCATTTGGGTGTGGTGCGCGTGGGTCCCGAGCAGAGCTTTGTGGTGGCCGATATTCCCGGTTTGATCGAAGGGGCAAGCGAAGGCGCCGGTCTCGGTCACTTGTTCTTGCGCCACTTGTCGCGCACGAGTTTGCTGTTGCACATCATCGATTGCGCACCTTTGGATGACGAAACCGATCCGATCGCGCAAGCCAAGGCGTTGGTGGCCGAACTTGCCAAGTACGACGAAGAGCTTGCAGACAAGCCCCGTTGGGTGGTTCTCAACAAGATCGATTTGGTGCCCGAAGAAGAACGCGAAGCTTTGATCGCAACCTATCGAAAAGAGTTGGCAGGTGAGTCTCCGCTCTTTTTGATGAGTGCGGCCACGCGCGAAGGCACTAAGGAATTGGTCAATGCCATTGCTCAAGAAATCGATCGCAAGCGCATGGCCGACAATGCTGCGATGGATGCAGAAGTTGACGTTCGTTTCAGCCAAGGTGCCGAAGAAGTCGACATGTCGTTGACGCAAAAGTCCGAATAAAAACAAACGGCCGAGGTTTCTATTATGAGATCGTCGGCCGTTTTGTTTTTGGCAAAAAGGAGATTTTTATGGCTGTCAGTGCAGTCAAAAATGCCAAACGCGTAGTCGTAAAGGTGGGTAGCGCCCTTGTCACCAATGACGGTCGCGGTTTGGACGAAGAAGCCATCGTTCGTTGGGCGAGCCAAATCGCCGCCTTGCAAAAGTCCGGAAAAGAAGTGATTTTGGTGAGTTCCGGGGCTGTTGCCGAAGGCGTTTTGCGTCTCGGTTGGGATAAGCGCCCCAGTCGCGTGTCTCAGCTTCAGGCGGCCGCCGCTGTCGGGCAAATGGGCTTGGTGCAAGCGTACGAAACGCACTTTTCCGAGCACGGCATCAAGACGGCGCAGATTCTTTTAACGCATGCCGACCTTTCCAACCGCGAGCGCTATCTCAATGCCAGAGAAACCTTGATCGAATTGCTCGCTTTGGGCGTCGTGCCGATTATCAATGAAAACGACACGGTCGTGACCGATGAAATCAAGGTAGGCGACAACGATACGCTGGGTGCATTGGTCACCAACCTCGTCGAAGCCGACGTTTTGATCATTTTGACGGATCAGCGGGGGCTTTATACGGCAGATCCCCGCAAGGATCCGAACGCAACTTTTGTGAGCGCAGCAACGGCCGGCGATCCCGCATTGGAAAAAATGGCCGGCGGCGCGGCAAGTACGCTTTCAAAGGGGGGCATGATCACCAAAATTCTGGCTGCCAAAAGAGCGCAAAGAAGCGGTGCAACCACTGTGATTGCTTCCGGGCGAGAGGCCGACGTATTGATTCGCTTGGCTCAGGGAGAAATGATCGGTACGCAACTCAATGCCGTTTATGCGCCTTTGCATGCCCGAGAAAAATGGATTGTCGATCAACTGCGCCCGGAAGGCATGTTGCATTTGGATGCCGGAGCAGCGCACTCGTTGCTGAAAAACAAAACAAGCCTTTTGCCGGTGGGGGTCAAGACGGTGACCGGGGACTTTGTTCGCGGCGATTTGGTGGGGTGCATCGCGCCCGACGGCACCGAAATTGCACGCGGCTTGGTCAATTATGCATCTTCGGAACTGCGCCTGATCAAAGGATTGCATACCGAGGAAATTCACAAGGTCTTGGGCTTTGAAAACCAACCTGAGGCGATTCACCGAGATAACTTGGTGATGTTAGTCAAGTAAAAAGAAAAGGCGCCGAAATTTCGACGCCTTTTTGTTAAATGCCGCCTTTGTAGCCGTTTTGGCGCCAAGCCTCATAGACCGTGACGGCAACGGCGTTACTTAAGTTCAAAGAGCGGTTCTCGGGCATCATCGGCAGACGAATGCGCTGCGAGACCGGAAAGCTTTCGCGAATGGCCTCGGGCAGGCCGTGGCCTTCGCTGCCGAACACCAACCAGTCGCCCGGTTGGAATTGCATGGTGGAAAAGACGCTGCTGCCCTTGGTGGTCATGGCAAACATGCGCTCGCCGTCGGGTTTTTCTTCTTGCAGAAAACTTTCCCAGTCGGGATAGGTTTTCATGGTGGTGAATTCATGATAGTCGAGTCCGGCACGGATCAGGTGCTTGTCGTCGACACAAAAGCCCAAAGGTTCGATCAAATGCAACGTGCAGCCGGTATTGGCGCACAGGCGAATGGCATTACCCGTATTGGGCGGGATTTCCGGATGAACAAGAACAACGTGAAACATAGCAAAAGCAAAAATTAAATCAGTCTTCCAAAGCGTCTTTTTGACTCAAAAGCGCTTCGCGCATTTTAGCAATTGCTTTCTTTTCGATTTGGCGCACGCGCTCGGCCGAAACGCCGAGTTCGGCAGCCAGCTCCTGAAGTGTCAGCGGTTTTTCCGTGCCGTCGTAGGTTTCGTTGAGCCAACGGGCTTGAATCACGCGGCGAGAGCGCTCGTCGAGCGATGCAATGGCGTTGCGCAATCCCTCGTTGGCAAGTTTGGCCTTGTCTTTTTCCTGCAGTTGAATTTGCGGCTCTTGGCTTTCGTCGGAGAGCCAATCGATAGGCGCCATGGATTGGCCATCGTCGTCATCGGTACCATAACGATAGTCGATGGAAGTGTCTCCGCCCGACATGCGCGTTTCCATCTCTCGCACTTCTTCAGGCTTGACATCCAATCGATTGGCGATGGAAAGCGCCTGATCGCCCGTGAGCGTCTTGTCGCTGTCTTTCATCTGACGCAAGTTGAAAAAGAGCTTGCGCTGATTTTTCGTTGTCGCCAATTTCACCAAGCGCCAGTTGCGCACGATATATTCTTGAATTTCCGAGCGGATCCAGTGCACGGAAAAAGTCATTAGGCGCACGCCGCGATCGGGGTCGTAGTGCTTAATGGCTTTCATCAAACCGACATTGCCTTCCTGAATCAAGTCGGCAAAGGGAAGTCCGTATCCCAAATAGCCGCGTGCTACGGAAATGACCAAACGCAAGTGACTCAAAATTAGGCGTTGCGCAGCTTGTAAATCGCCATGATCGCGCAATTGAAGGGCTAACGATCGTTCTTCTTCCACTGAGAGAATCGGCGCGGCATTGGCAGCTCGAATAAACGCTTCCAAGTCGCCGAGTTGCGGAATGACGGCAGGAACATTGGCTTTCTGATAGGGCACCAGTGCACCGGCGCCGCGACTGCGAATGTCGATTGCCGAAGAGTGCAAAGACGACGAGCCGTCGATATCCTCAGGCATCGGTTCGATATCGTCGGCATCAATGTCAATGACTTCAAAATCGTCGTCTTTTCTCATGGAGTAACAAAATTCTTTGAAAACGTCTTGAGGGCGTTCGTTAATCGGTTCGGGAATTATGCTAACACCGGTACGTTGGAAAAGTCGTACCGGTGATCGATGCTTTTTTGTGTCGATATGTTTTTCAGTTTAACCGCGAGACTTTTGTACGCGAGTGATGGCGTCGGAAGCCGCAAGATAACTGACTGCCCAACCTAACAACCCGCTCGCTACGACGTAGAGGATGTTCCAGTCATATTCGGGCATTTTGAGCGTGACGGAAACGTTATACAAGGACAAGAAGTTGGCGACGGGTTTTTGTAACAGATCGAGTCCCAACTGAGTCAATCCCAAAGAGATCAATGCAGCCAGAAGCAAAGTCAAAGCACCTCTCCACAAGTAGGGACGTTTGATAAACGAGGGCGTTGCTCCGAAGAGGTACAAGGCGCGAATTTCGTCTTTTTGTGCGCCGGTGGTCAGTCGAACAGAAGTAAAAATCACTAAGAAAACCAAAAGGCCGACAATGGATCCCAGTAACACAAGGGTGATGGTTAGGGCGCTGTTGAGTGCACCGAGGTAACTTGCCCATTGGTCGTCGTAGGCAACAGAGTCGACCGATTTGATCTTGCGGAAGGTTTCTACCGTCTGAGCCAACTCCTGGCTCGAAACATTGGATGCGACCGTCGCAATGATGATGTCGGGCAGAGGATTGGCTACGTTTTTGTCGGTTTTCAATCCCAGACTGTCGTTGACCATGGCTAACGCATCCTTTTTATCCATGATGCGCACGGAGTTGATGATATTGTTTTTGGCAATTTCATCGGCAATGGTGCGTACGGTCTGAGATCCTGCCGCTCTGTCGGCAAAAATGGTGATTTCCGTATGTGTCGGCACATCAAAGACTTGGCCGGATAAAGACAGTGCCAAGGACGTCAGGAAAAAGGGAATAGTCATTGCAAGGCTTGCCAGAGACAATGCCATCAAAAAAAGCCCTTTTTGATGAACAATGGCATGCGTGGTTTGCTTCAATGCCCAAATGCGACTGGTTAGGATGCTCATTGATTTTGCTCCGCGGGACCTGCCAGGTGAATGCGTCGGCAGGCAACCTTCTCGGGGAACAGGTCCAAATGACTGGCCACAATCACCGAGGTGCCCCAAAGCGATACGTTCCCCAAAAGATTCATCAGATGCTGTCCGTTGGTGCCGTCCAAGTGCGCACAAGGTTCGTCGGCCAAGACCACGGCCGGTTGGTTGACGATAGCGCGCGCCAAACAGGCAATTTGTTTTTGGCCGGCCGACAGTCCCGAAGGGCACAAATGCGCCAGATCTTGAATACCGCAATTATTTAATGCCGTCATGGCGCGAGCCTTGGCTTC
>JAUNOJ010000120.1 GCA_030531135.1 Sutterellaceae bacterium
GGCCAAATCAAAGAGCTCGTGCACGACACGAGCATCGGTCATAGATGCGTTTGTCATTACTGCATAACCAACATTTCTCGGGGAAACCGTTGTTGCGTGAAGAGCTCCGTCCATTTGACGATGTACTCTTGGTGTTGTTTGAAGGCGGCTTCCATTTCTTCTTCGTTTTGACTTGCAATCATCGGCATCAAAATGTTCAGACCGCCCTGCAAGCACAGTCGTATGGCCAAACGAACATAATCTTCCGAAGTATTCAACTCGCCTCTTTCTTCCGGATCGAGCGTCGGAATAACGACTGCCAATTCGTCTTTTATCGCTTGCCCCAAACGCTCTACGTTCCAGTCGCCGTAATTCGTGTCGGGAGCGTTGCCCAAAAAGATCTGCGTGACACCTTCGACAAAGTCTTCGGTCAAATCCAAGGCTTCTTCGGAAAGCCTGACCACATTTGCTTCGAATTCTCCTTCGGGCATATCGGGATTTTCAGAAAGGAATTCCTGAAAATGATCCGCCATTGTCTTTAAGACATGACTGTTTACGGACCCCAAGAGGCGAAAAACTTCAAAGGGTTGGGTCATATCGAGCCCTGCTTGGGCCTTTTTCTTTCGGGTATTTCTTGCCACAATTTACTCCACAGCGACGCCGACTCGGCTCTTAAGTTCTTCGGGAAACGGCTTTTGCATCAAAAGCTCCGTCCAATGAATCAGAAACTCGTGCAATTCTTTAGCTTGTTCTTCGGCTTCATCGGGATTGTTATCGGGACGCAAAACCAACTGTTGCCCCTTTTGCATGAAAAGATTCAAAGCAAAGGTGACGATCGACTCGTCGGTGTCGAACTCTTCGCGCTCTTGTTCGGGCAGCATCATCAGCTGAAAGGCAAATTCTTTTCTCAACGTGCGGCCCAAGGCTGCGGCATCCCAATCCTTATAGATCGCCACTTCGGGAGCATTGCCCGAAAACACTTCGCACAGCGTATGCAAGTAGGCGTAGCACTTTTCACAACACTTGTCGTAGGCCTTTTGCACATAGACGTTTTGTTGGCTTTCGGACATGTCCGCCACTTCGGCCACAACCTTGTCGAGCCCCGCGGCCATCGTGTCGCACACGTTTTCAAGACCGTAGAACAAGAACCCGTAGACGTGTTCCGGATTACTTAAGTCGATACGTTGACTTGCGGGTAAAGATTTGTTTTTGGGCATTGATTTATCGCTCCGATTTCTTCGCAAAAGCAAAAATTTGTTTTTTCTCTTCTTCCGTCATCTGTTTGCCAAGCAAACGTTGTGTCCAACAAATGGAACTTTCGGCCAATTTTTTCAGATCGAAAAATCCGTCCGCACTTGTCGCAACTGACCCCAGAAGCTGTTTACTTGTCTCACTGAGAAATGCCCCGACTGCAAACCTGATGATGCCTTTGGGCTCATTGATTGCCGCTCGCTCGCTTTCGGACAAACATTGCAGTTGAAAAGCAAACTCTTTGCGCATCCGACTCTCAAATGCCAACGCATCCCAGTCCCGATAGACGACACGATCGCGTGCTTGCCCGCTGAAAATCTCGTACAGGGAAACCAGCGCACGGACGGCAATGGTCTCGTTCGTCCGGGCAAGATACGCTTCGACTTCAGCCAGATCACTTCCGGAAAGCGATTCGGGCGGGGGCAATTTACGCAGGAGCGCCAAAGATTCGGCCGCCGCTGTCAAAGCCGTCGAAAATAACAGCAAACAGACTTGTTTGCTGTCGGAAAGCGAAAGCTTCGGTGTCTTCGAAAATTTATGTTTTGCCATTTAATTTTGCACTCGACGGATTAGGGCTTGGGCAACACGTTGTTGCCGTTGGCCTTGACAATGGTCATGGCGGAAGACACCAAGGTGCTCAAGTCGCCCAAGTTGGCGGGCACCACCAACGTATTGCCTTCTTTGGCCATTTGCTTGAAGGCTTCGACATACTTTTCGGCCACCTGCAAATTGACGGCGTTCATGCCGCCAGGCGCATTCGTGGCGTCGGCCACCATACGAAGCGCTTCGGCGGTAGCCGTTGCAATGGCAATGGTAGCAGCCGCCTGACCTTGAGCCTTGTTGATTTCGGCTTGCTTTTCGCCTTCGGACTGGGCAATGGCGGCTTCGCGGGCACCGGTGGCCAAGTTGATCTGTTCGAGCTTCTTACCTTCGGAAGCTGCCACCACGGCGCGCTTTTCGCGCTCGGCGGTAATCTGCTGCTGCATGGCCTGCAAAATCACGGCGGGCGGCGTCAAATCCTTGATTTCATAACGCAAGACTTTGACACCCCAGTTGAGAGCCGCCTCGTCAATGGCAGAAACCACGCTCTTGTTGATCAGGTCGCGCTCTTCAAAGGTCTTGTCCAATTCCATACGACCCACGACGCTGCGCAACGTCGTTTGTGCCAACTGCGTGATGGCAATGATGTAGTTGCTCGTGCCGTAACTGGCGCGACGCGGATCGGTCACTTGGAAAAAGAGCACGCCGTCGACAGTCAACTGCGTATTATCCTTGGTGATACACACTTGGCTCGGCGTATCCAAAGGCACTTCCTTGAGGCTGTGTTTATAAGCCACGCGGTCGATAAAGGGAATGATGACGTTTAAACCGGGGTTTAAAACGGAATGGAATTTACCCAAACGTTCCACCACCCAAGCAGTCTGCTGCGGCACGACTTTGACGCACTGCGAAACGAACACCACGGCCAAAGCCACCAAGACGACCGAGAAAATCAAAAAGTTGGTCACAATCATTTTTCGTTCCTAAAAGAAAATCTTTGACTCTTCGCCGCAAACCGACTACGGCACGTTTTTTACCACCAGGCGCGCACCTTCGACTTTGACGATTTCAAAGAACCCGGGAACAAGGTTGGCACCTTCTGCTGCCACGGCCGTCCACTGAGCGCCGCGATAAGTCACAAGTGCCGTCGCATCCGTATTCCAGCCATCGACCCTCACGCGCTGCCCCACGTCGGGGTTTTGCAGTTGATCGGCTTCCTTGGCCGATTTGGGTTCACGCAGATAGCGTACGGCTACGCCGCCCACTAAAATCAAGACGGCAAATACCGACAATTGCCACGCCAGCGACAGATTGAGCCACGCCGTCAGAGCAGCACCCAAACAGGCTACACCCATCACCAAAAAGTAAAACGTTCCGACAAAGATTTCGGCACCAGCCAAAATCAAACCGGCAACAAGCCACAAAACGGCAGCGGAAATTTCCATACCCTTAGCCCTCTCTTTGCGCCTTAATGCGCGGGTTGAGCGACAGCCTCTTCATTTTCGGCTTGCGCGTGTTTTTTGTGTTGTTCATGGTCGCCGTGATCTTCGACGTCACCGGCGGTTTCGGCCGGCATATAAATGCGGCCGATCTTTCTGACCAGGCGCGAAGACACGCTGTCGGGATCGTTAAAGATCGCCGTGACCTCCTTGGGATCGAGTTCCTTTTGCAAGAATTCGGCGTCTTCCGTCGTCTTGGCACGCACCAAAATCTTCATTTCGGGATTCAGTTGCCTTGCCATTTCCACGATTTTTAAAATCTTGACGGTATCGACTTCCAGAATCATCAACACGGCAGCCGTCACGATATGCGCCTGCACCAAGACCATCGGATCCGTCGCGTCGCCCGTAATCACGGCACGGTTTTGTCCACGCAAATTTTCCGCCACGTCCTTGTCTTCCACGATGGAGACAATGGGAATGTTGTGATCGTGCAAGCGCTGGGCAACGTTGTTACTGACTTCACCCGTGCCCACCACAATGGTCTGACCGGTGAGCATCTTGCGAGACGTTTCTTTGGGCAAAACCGCATACGGATCGGTCACCATGGCCGCCGCACGTGCCCAAGCGAAGTGACGCACCGCCAAACGACGAATCACCGGCGCCATGGCAAACATCAAAGGATTCAAAGCGATGGATAAAATGGACGCAGCCACGATCATGCTCATCACTTCGTTGTCCACCATTCCCAGGGCAATGCCTTGCGCCACCAAAATAAACGAGAATTCGCCGATTTGCGCCAAAGCCGCCCCGACGTTTAAAGACGTGTGCAAGGGATAGCGCAAAAAGTGCACGAGCAAAAAGGCCGTCACCGACTTGCCGACCATGATAATGGCCAGCATCGTCAAGATACCCAAGGGTTCCGTAAGCATCACGTGCCAGTCGAGCATCATCCCCACGCCCACGAAAAAGAGCACGGAAAAAGCGTCTTGCAGCGGCAACGAGTCGTGTGCGGCGCGACGTGCATAAGGGCTTTCTCGCATCACCATACCGGCAAAGAAGGCACCCAATGCGAAACTGACCTCAAACACTGCGGCAGCACCGAAAGCAATGCCGATCGAAGCCACCAAAAGCGAAAGCGTAAAAAGTTCGCGAGAACCCGTTTTGGCAATCTGGCTCAAGGCCCACGGAATAAACTTGCGGCCCACCAAGAGCATGATCGCCACAAAAGCCACCACGCGCAAAATCGTGGAGATGATCACCCACACCATTTGACCCGCGGACAGCGCTTCGGGGGCTTCGGTCGCTCCCGGCGGCACCACACCCAAAACCAAGGCGATCGGAGGCAACAACACCAAAATCAACACGGTGGCAATGTCTTCGACCACAAGCCAACCGACGGAAATCTGACCGTCGATGGTATTTAAGTGTCCGTGCAATTCCAGTGCTTTCAAAAGCACGACGGTGGACGCGCACGACAGACAGAGCCCGAAAATCAACGCGGCACTGAAATTCCAATGCCAAATAAAGCTTGCAAAAGCCGCTCCCAATGCTGTGGCAATCCCCATCTGCAAGACGGCACCGGGAATGGCAATGTTTTTAACCTTTAACAGATCCTCGATGGAAAAATGCAAACCCACGCCGAACATCAACAAAATGACGCCAAGCTCGGATAACTGGGACGCCAATCCCATATCGGCAGTGGGTCCCGGCGTATTGGCGCTACAGACAATACCGGCAATCAGGTAGCCCACAAGTGCGGGAAAGCGCAGTTTTTCGGCAAAATAACCGAACACCAAAGCCATGGCAAAAGCCAATGCCAAGGTCGAAATCAGAGGCAGGGAGTGTTCCATCGAAGTGCTAAAAATGGAGCGGTGAAAAGGAAAGGTCAACTCTATAAATTGTATGAGTTTTTTTGACGTTCGTTAAGCTTTTTTTGAGATTTTTTTCGCGTTTTGACCAAAAGCCAAATTCCCTTACAAATTAGCCGTCTCCGAGACAATCGCACTCCTATAATCGACACAGTTTGCAAGGCCGGAAAAACGCTTTGCAAATAAAGAAATAATACGTTTGCGCCACTGTTTTGAGATTCGAATCCAAACGAGCGCAACAGGACTCTGTTTGAGGGGAGAGAACCAAAATGAATACCAAAACATTTTTGTGCACGACGATTGCCGTTGCCACTGCTGTTTTCACGGGCGCTGCCACTGCCGCCGTCAAAGACGGTACGTTCGAGGGCTCGGGTATCGGCCGCGGCGGTCCGATCCAAGTGGCCGTGACCTTTGCCAAGGGCAAGATTGCCAATGTGAAGGTCGTCAAGCAAACCGAAACGGTGGGCGTGTCCGACCCGGCGCTCAAAGCCGTTCCTGCCAACATTGTCAAGGCCAAT
>JAUNOJ010000121.1 GCA_030531135.1 Sutterellaceae bacterium
AGCTCCACTGTGCGTAGGCGTTGGCCTGAACTTCGCGTGTCAAACGTGCGCCGATGCTGGCCAAAAAGTCGCTCTTTTGGTCGCCCATCGAAACGCGTCGACCGTTGGAGTCGAGCGTTTTGTCGTTGAAGTAGTAGCGTTGGCCGATGCCGGCGCGCAACCATTCCATGCCGCTTTCGGAGTCGATCAAGCGCGTCGTGACCATACCCGTGACCTGATTGGTTTCGGGGATGCGATCGTAGCTCGTCCACGTGTTTTCCGTCATCAATTGCGCAAAGTTCACGTCGGCTTGCGATGCGTCAAACAGCGGAATGGCACTTTGGTCGCGATAGGGCGTATACGAATAGAAGATACGCGGCTCCAACGTCTGCGTGATGTCGCGGGAAAAGAGGTTGGTGTCTCGTTCGAAAACCATGCCGCTGTCCAAGGACAAAATCGGCACCGTTACCGACGGATTGGTTTCACCGCTTTGGATGTACTCGCGATCGAGGTTGTACTTGGTCGTGATGAATTGAGCCTTGGGCGTGACGAACCAACCGGCACGCTGAATCGGGTAGGCCACGCTCTGATGGAACACAAAGCGGTCGCCCTCGAGTTTGGTCGGATGAGCAAAGCGCGTGGCGTCGATACGCGTGGTCAATTCAAAGCCCGCTTCGTCGGCAAAGTACGCATTCCACGTAAATTGCGGCTCGCGTTCATAGGGCTTGTCGGTGTCGCGCAGGGTCTGGTTCTTGGAAACGCTCAAAGACGTGTTCCAGTAGGTGGATGCGTAGCTCAGCCAATAATTTTGGCCCAAAATGTCGTCGGTATCGTCGCGCAAAGTCGAAGCGAAGTCGCTGCGATAGTCGTCGTCGGACACGCGGTTGTAGTCCACGCCGTAACCGAAGCCGTTCCATGCACCCTTGATTTTAGCCTGAATGCCGTAACGATCTTCGCCGGTTGAGCGATCGTTGGGCATGTACTGCACGCCGATGTCGCCTTCAAGATGCTCGGTCAGGAATCTGAACTCGTTGCCGAGCATGACGCCGCGCTGACTCATTACGCGAGGTGTGACGGTGTAGTCATAGTTCGGCGCAATATTGAAGTAGTAAGGGACGGCCAAGTCAAAGCCAGGGGAAGAGCTTACGCCAACGGCCGGCGTCAAAAAGCCCGACTTGCGTTCGGTACTCAATGGGAAAGTAAACCACGGCAAGCCTAAAACCGGCACGCCGCCCATTTTCAAAACGGCTCCGGTGCCTTCGCCCGAGCGGGAGTATTCGTCCAGCGTCAAGCTGTCCATCTCGATCCACCAGGCACGGCTGTCTTTTTTGCAGCTCGTGACCACTACGTCGGTCAATTCGGTCACGTCGGCCGATTTGAACTCGGCGCAACCGGCGCTGCCGCGCAGGCCGCGAGGCGCGTATTCATACTCGACGTTGTCGGCTCGACCTGTCTCGGTATCGAGAAAATAAGAGAATTTTGGCGCATTGAATTTGGCGCCTTCGCGCACGATCACGGCTTCGCCCTCGACGGCAACTTCGCCGGTGGCTTGCGTATAAACGATCGTATCGCCCTGAATGACGGTACCGGCACGGCGCACTTCGGCTTCACCCGTCAAAACCAATTCGGTTTCAGGCGAGCCTTCGATCACTTCGGCAGAAATGATCGAGGGTGCGCCGTCTTGATCTTCGGGCACGGTCAAAAGGCTCGTCCAACTGTCAAGGTTGGCGTCGGTATCTGCCGCACCGACGGTGCCTGCGCTTTGTGCCGCAGCATGCGGAACCCAGGCCGCAAGCGAGGCCGCTACGGCAAGCGAAATCGTCAAAGGCGTGGGTCGGGAGGAATTCCTGGACATTTGTCTATATAGTTCGAAGGTTATTTGACGGATTATAGGCAAGGCCGAGCCGGTTTTTGTCTCAAATTTCGTATTGCACTAAAAGAATTGAAGGATAGCGACGTGAAAGACACACGTTTGGACTTGGTAAATCAGTGGTTGGCAGTCGTAGGAAAACCTTACGGACTGGTGTTGGAAAGCTTGACTCCGGCTAGTACGGACGCCAGCTTCAGACGCTATTTTCGCGTCTCGGGGCAAGAGGGCACTTTTATCGTGATGGATGCGTCGCCGCCTCAGGAATCGATCACGCAGTATTTGAAAGTCGGCAAGTTGATGAAAGATGCCGGACTCAACGTTCCGGAAGTTTATGCGTTTGACCAAGAGCAAGGGCTCATTTTGATGAGCGACTTGGGCACGCAAACCTATTTGGACGTGTTAAACGAAGAAAATGCGGCGCGTCTGATGGATGCGGCTACCGACAGTCTCGTGTTGTGGCAGAAGGCAACGGTTGAAGGCGCATTGCCCGACTATGACCGTACGGTTTTGAAACGCGAACTCGATCTTTTCCCCGAGTGGTACGTCAAAACCCACCGCGGTTTTGAAATGAACGAGATGCAGTCGCGCATCATCAAAGAGACGTTTGAAAAGATCATGGCCAACAATTTGGCCGAAAGTCGCGTTTTTGTACATCGCGATTTCATGCCGAGAAATCTGATGGTTTCCGATCCGATGCCGGGCGTGATCGACTTTCAAGACGCTCTGATCGGGCCCGTGAGTTACGATATCGCCAGTCTTATGCGAGACGCCTTTATCAGTTGGGGCGAATCTTTTGTTTTGGACGTGACGATCCGTTATTGGGAAAAAGCACGCAAAGCCGGCATTGCGGTGCCGGCCGATTTCGGCGAGTTCTGGCGCAATGTCGAATGGATGGGCATTCAGCGCCATTTGAAGGTATTGGGTATTTTTGCGCGCATCAACTATCGCGACGGCAAGCCCAAGTATCTGGCCGATACCCCGCGCTTTTTGCACTACGTGCGCGAAACGGCCAATCGCTACGACGAACTCAAACCCATCAATTGGCTCTTGGATATGTTTGAAGAAACCAAGAGCAAGGGCGCCTACACCTTCTAAAGGACACCGGAATGCGTGCATTGATTTTGGCGGCCGGCCGCGGCAAGCGTTTGCGTCCCTTAACCGATACGACGCCCAAGCCCTTGCTGCCGGTGGGAGACTTCAAGCTGTGCGAGTGGCAGTTTGCCGCGCTCGGCAAAGCCGGCGTGCATGAGGTCGTGATGAATACGGCGCATTTGGCCGAGGCGTTTGAAACCGTTCCGAGTGAATTTGCTGCCAAAGGTTTTGAGGTGGCGATCAGTCGCGAGGGTGATAAAGATACCGATGCTTTGGAAAGTTTGGGCGGCATCGTCAAGGCTTTGCCGATGCTGGTTCCCGAAAACGACCCGGAGGCGCCTTTTTTGGTGTTGGCCGGTGACGTCGTGCACGACTTTGATCTCAAGCGCCTGACGCAATACGAAAAAGCTTTGCGTCAAAATCGTTTGGACGCGCATTTGGTCGCAGTGCCCAATCCGGACTTCCACGTCAAGGGCGATATGACGGTTCTTGAAAACAAAACGGTTGTGCCCGGACCGGGGCCTCACACCTACGGCTGTCTGATGATCGTCAGTCCGCGCATTTTCACGGGGTTGCCCGCCGTCTCGTCCAAGCTTTTTCCGTGGCTGTGGCAGTTTGCTCAAAGCAAACGCTTGACGGCCGAAGTCTACGAAGGGTTCTGGGGCAATATCGGCTCTCCCGAGGAATATGAAAAACTCATTGCAAGCAGGCGAGAGCCTGCCTACGTGTAAAGAAACGCCATGCAAGAATTCAAAGCAAGAATTTCCAAACTCACCGCTCTTTGGGGCGGGGTGCTTCCGGTGATGAATAGCCCCATGGCAGGAATCACGACGCCCGAAATGGTTGCGGCCGTTTCCAATGCTGGGGGCTTGGGCGTGTTGGCAGGCGACTTTTTGGAACCCGACGCCTTAAAAACGGCAGTGGAACAAACGCGAGAGCTGACCGACAAGCCTTTTGCGGTCAATTTGCGCGTGCGCGACAAAGAGGGCAAAAGCCAGTTTTTTGATAATGACCAAGAGCGAGCCAAGGCTCAAGCCGTTCGTCATGCTTTGGGCGACTTGGCCGTCGATTTGGGCTTGCCCGAAGACTACGCGCCAGCCGAATTGCCCGATTTCGAAGCGCAGTTGGAAAGCGTACTGGACTTAAATGTAGGGCACGTCTGCGTCGGTTTCGGCGGACTGCGTGAAATTTATGCCGAAAAGCTTGAAAAGGCCGGTGTCGTCATGATCGGTGCGGCGACCACGTTGCGAGAAGTCAAAGTGATGCGCTCGGCCGGGGTCAACGCTGTCGTTGTGCAAGGTATGGAAGCCGGCGGCCCGAGACTGAATTTTGAAGCTCCTGACGATCGCTCCTTGGTGGGCTTGATGAATTTGATCGGGCCGGCTACACGCGCATCCGGTTTGCCAGTGGTGGCCAGCGGCGGCATCATGACCGGGCGCCAGTTGGCCGCAAGTCTGGTGGCGGGCGCTTCGGGCGCCATGATCGGCACGGCGCTTTTGAAAACGCCCGAAAGTGCGGCTCATCCCGCACACAAAGAAGCGCTATCCTTTACAGGTGACAACGCAACGGTTTTAACGCGTCTGTACGATGGGCGCTTGGCTCGTATCGTCGATAACGCTTTTGTCGGGGCAATTGAAGATGCCGGCTTGGAACTTGCCGCCTATCCCAACCAGTGGAAGGTCATGCAGCCCTTGGCCAACGCCGCACGCGCTTGCGATCGGGACGATCTGATGCCGATGTATGCCGGTCAAGGCGCCGATTTGGCGCAAAGTGCCGCGACCGAAGTCGTGATTGCCCGTTTGATGAGAGAAACCGAACAGGCATTGGAAACACAGTTGTTCTGATATCGAAAAAAATCCGGTAGGAGAGAAGAAATGAGCAAAAATCGAGCCTTGATTGTCGTGGACATTCAAAATGATTTTTTACCCGGAGGCAATTTGGCCGTTGCCGGCGGTGACGAAATCGTCGATTCGGTCAATACACTGATCGAAGCGTTTGACACTGTGGTTTTGACTGCCGACTGGCATCCGCAAAACCACATCAGTTTTGCCGTCAATCACCCGGGACACAAAACGTTCGAGTTGATCGACGTCGCATACGGTAAGCAGGTGTTGTGGCCGGCTCATTGCGTAGCGGGTACTCGGGGGGCGGCTTTTTGTGAAAAACTCAATACCGATAAGGCCGCAGTTGTCATTCGCAAGGGCATGAACATCGATTGCGACAGTTATTCGGGTTTTGTGGAAGCCGACAGAAAAACGAAGACCGGTTTGGCCGGTTGGTTAACCGAACGCGGTATCGAAGAAGTGTGGGTCTGCGGGCTTGCCACCGACTTTTGTGTGGCTTGGACCGCGCAAGACGCCGCTGCGGCAGGTTTTAAAACCTACTTGATTGAAGACGCCTCCAAGGCGATCGATATCGACGGATCTTTGGCCGCGGCCAAAGCGGCTTGGGAAACGGCAGGCGTCGTCTCGGCAAACGTTGCCCAAGTGCTCGGAGACCGATAGGGACAAACGTCGTCGGCGACAATTTGCAACGATTGGGACGCGAAATTTTTCGTGGGTCCGGACCGTGTCTAAGGTAGAATTGCGCCTGAAAGAAAAAGTTGAGATTAACCCTACTGAGTTTGCATGCA
>JAUNOJ010000122.1 GCA_030531135.1 Sutterellaceae bacterium
CTTTGACCCTGTTAAAGCCCTACCGCGATTTCCGTTATTTGGTCGTGTGCGGCTTTTTGTATCAGTGCGGCATTGCGACCGTGATTGCCTTGGCGGCGATTTACGCATCGTCTGTCATGGGCTTTGGGATGACCGAAACGCTGGTGATGGTGCTTTTGGTCAACATCACGGCTGCCGTCGGCGCTTTTGCCTTCGGCTATATCCAAGACCGTTTGGGGCACAAGTTGGCTTTGGCCTTGACGCTTTGCGTTTGGATTTTGATGGTGGCTACGGCTGCTTTTGCCGAAGAAGTGTGGATTTTCTGGATCAGTGCCAACTTGGCAGGGCTTGCCATGGGCTCGAGCCAGTCGGCAGGTCGCGCCATGGTGGGTGTTTTTGCTCCCAAGGAACGTTTGGCACAGTTTTACGGCTTCTGGAACATGGCCTTGTGGTTTTCCGCGATTGTCGGTCCCATGACCTACGGGGCGGTGACGTGGATTACTTCCAACAACCATCGTCTGGCAATTGTTTTTACCGGCATTTTCTTCGTGTTGGGCTTAATCGTCTTGGTGTTTATCAATGTCAAACGCGGTGAAGAAGTCGCTCGTCGGGAAAGTCGAGAGGAACAAGATTCGGACATCGTTAGCGATAATGCGGGTGCATCGTTGGGCAACAGGACATGCATTTCGTGAGACAATAACCTATTGGCAATTTGGATTTTTGAGATAAATCGATCATGCAAAATTTCACCTACTACAATCCGACCAAATTGATTTTCGGTCAGGCAACGGAAACGCAAATCGGCGCAGAAATGGCGCAGTGGGCAACGGGGACGAAAAAGCTTTTGGTGGTCTACGGCGGAGGTTCGGCCGTGCGCTCGGGGCTTTTGGATCGTGTGACTCAGTCCTGCGAAGCAGCAGGTTTGACGGTCGTCACCAAGGGCGGCGTTCAGCCCAATCCCACGGTGGAATTTGTGCGCGAATGCATTGAAGTTGCTCGCGCCGAGGGGGTGGACGCTCTCTTGGCCGTGGGTGGCGGCAGTGTGATCGACACCGTCAAGGCCGTTGCCATGGGCGTACCTTACGCGGGCGACGTGTGGGACTTTTACTGCGGCAAAGCGCATCCCGAAACGGCTCTGCCCGTCGGTTGCGTGTTGACGATTCCGGCCGCAGGGTCCGAACAGTCCATTCGCACGGTGATCACCAACGGTACGGTCAAGGCCGGTGCCGGCACCAACGTGATTCGTCCCAAGGTTTCGGTGATCAATCCCGAGCTTTTCTACACCTTGCCGCAAAAGCAGGTTTCTGCCGGCGTGATCGACATGATGAGCCACATCATGGAGCGCTACTTTACCAATACCGAAGGCGTGGACTTTACGAGCGGACAGGCCGAAGCGGCACTGCGCTCGATTATGCGCAATGCCGTCAAGCTGATGGACAACCAACACGATTACGATGCTTGGGCGCAGATCGGTTTGGCAGGCAGTTTTGCCCACAACGGCTACTACGGTTTGGGTTTTGAAGAAGACTGGGCATGCCACGGTATGGAACACGCTTTGTCGGGGTGGGATCCGTCGATTACGCACGGCGACGGCTTGGCTGCCATTACTCCGTCTTGGATGAGCTATGTGTGGGCGGCAAACCCGGAGCGCTTTGATCGCTTTGCCAAAGAAGTCTTTGCGGTGGATACGTCCGTGGGCGACACCGAAAGCCATGTGCAGATGGCGGTGGCCAAGTTCAAGGCATTTTTGATGCTGATGAACCTGCCCACGCAAATGTCGCACTTGACCGATAAGGAAATTCCGATCAAGGAAATTGCGGCGGCTGCCACCAAAAACGGCCCCTTGGGGCACTTCCGTCCCTTGGAAGAAAAGGACGTGGAAGCCATTTTGCGCAGTGCCCTGTAATTTTCAAAAAGGACAGCAATGACCGATTTAGAGAAAACGGACAATTTCCCTGCGTATTCGCTAGAGACGGCAGCGCACTTCAATCGCTTGTCGCTCAGAAAAGGCGTTTCGCTCGTGGGTGTGAGTCGCAATCCGCTCGATTTGGACGTTTTCTTTTTAACGGTCAGTTATTTCATCACCAAGGGTGCAACCGAATGCAACTTGGCGCGCGACGAATTCTATGTGCGGCTTGAAGATTTCTTGAAGCGTTGGGCCGATTGGCTCAAAACAACGCCCGAAGAAGTCATCGAAGCCATGCGTGCCTGCGGGTGCGTGGCCATCTACGAAGAAACCGCGAAAGTCGCCATTGCCATTGCCCCCGATGCCGAGGGGCCTGAAAGGGTTGCTCAGGAGTGGTTTGCGCTAGATACGGAACGCGTCAAACGCCGTGCGCGTTTAAGAGCGCAATTGCAAGAGCGCAACCGTACGATCAACGCGCCCAAACTCCCGCAACCCGATCCCGAACTCGATCCCAAGGTGATGGAGGAAGCCATCCGCATGGCCCACGTTGCCAAAGACAAGGGAGAGGTGCCCGTGGGCGCCGTCATCGTCGTTGACGGCAATATTGTGGCCGCGGCCGGCAATGAAACGATTACGCGCCACGATCCGACGGCGCACGCCGAAATTTTGGCGATTCGCAAAGCGGCGGCAGCTTTGGGCAACGAACGTCTGACGGGCGCAACGCTTTACGTCACGTTGGAGCCCTGCCCGATGTGTGCCGCAGCCATTGCGCATGCGCGCATTTCTCGCGTGGTGTGGGGCGCAGACGACCCCAACTGCGGCGGTATGCGAAGTGCCTTGGACGTGGCTGCCAAAGCGCATATGAATCACCGCGCGGTGCACACGCCCTCGGTCAAACGCGCCGAGTGCGAGGCTGTTCTCAAAGACTTTTTCCAAGGCAAGCGCCGCGCTCAGAAAGCCAAATAACAAAAAAATCGCATGTTTCGGGAGGCCTCGGATGCCGGCCAATGACAATTTTCAAGAACTGCCTTTGACGGTGACGCAACCGACGATTTGCGTGACGGCGCCGGCGCGCCTTCCCACGATTTCCGGAACCGATACGGTCGACGAAGATTTGCTCGAAAAGGGGTTTGAAGCGCTCGAAGACTTGGGCTGGAACGTCGTTGTGACGGAAAACCTCCATACGCTTTATAAGGGCTTTGCGGGCGAGGATGCGATGCGCGCCCGCAGTCTCATTGCCGCTTTTGAAGACCCGGAAGTCGATGTCGTCTTGGGCGCGCGCGGCGGTTACGGCACAACACGCCTTTTGGATCTTTTGCCATGGAAAACATTGGCCGAGTCGCCCGCCGTTTTTGTGGGCCTATCGGACTTGACGGCCATTAACCTAGGGTTGATGCGTCACGGGCGCGCGAGTTGGCAGGGACCCGTGGCAACCTACTTTGCCCGCAACAATGAAGACTGTCGAATGCGCTTTATGCGTGCAATGACATCTCCCGTCTTTGATATCGAGCTTGACGTCGCAGGCGACGAATGCGATGTCGAGGGGCAGATTTGGGGCGGCAATCTTTCGATGCTTGTCAGCCTTTTGGGCACCGACTATTTCCCCACGCAAAAGCAATTTGCCGACGGCATTTTGTACATTGAAGACGTCAATGAACCGGCTTGGCGCATCGAGCGCATGCTCAATCAATTGATTCAGGCAGGCGTCTTGACGCGCCAACAGGTTTTGATCGTGGGCAGCATGATCGGCCACGATCGTTGGCAGGGCACGGGCAATGCGGCTTTTAAACTCGAAGACGCTCTGGACTATGTACGGCAAACGACGGGCGTGAAAATTGTCACCGGCTTACCCTTCGGGCACGTGCACGACACCTTGACTTTGCCCGTGGGGGTTAATGGGCGCGTCATGGTGAAAAACAATCGGTTGCGCATGACTGTGACGGATGCGCCTATCCCGACGGAATATCCCAAAGCCGAAACCGCAAACGCCCCGCTTTGGTGGGTTTAGGAGAGAAGTGTGAAACTCTTTAACAAAATCAAGCACACGCTTTTGGGCGCAACACAAAACTTGTCTGCGCACGTGTTGGTGGAGCAAATCACATTATCTTTGCGTTTGCATCCGGTGTCCGTTGCCGGTCAATTTATCGGCGGTCTGGCGATTTGTGCGCGCTTTTGGCACGCGATCAATCGTCCGCTTTTGTTGTGCTGGATGTTGGTATTGGTAGCTTCCATCTGGGCATGGGAAATGTATCGCCGGCGCTTTGCGGCCGATGCGCACCGCGAAGCCGATATTCGCGATTGGCTCAGAAAATGGATGATCAACACCGTCTTTACGGGGCTGGTTTGGGGTTTTGCGGGCGTGGCGTTTTTGATTACGCAGGACGCCATCGACTTAATTGTGTTGGTCAGCGTCATCGTGGCCGTGGTCTTTGCTTCGTGGCCGGCGTACTCCTGCTGGATTCCGAGCCTGACGGTGGTGATGTTTTTATCCCTTGCACCCATGACGCTGGCTTTGGCTGCCGCCTTTGACGTGGGCGCCGTGGCCATGATGAGTATTTTGATCGTGCTTTTGGGCTTTGTGCTTTATTGCGGCCGGCGCCTGAATGAAATCGTGGTCTTGGCCGTAACGCGAGATGTGCAAAACGAGCGACTCGTGGCAAGATTAAAAAGCGAAAAGGCCTTGGCCGAAAGCCAGAGAAGGGCAACGGCCTTGGCAAGCGAGCGTCGTGCCAAATTCTTTGCGGGCGCCAATCACGACCTGCGCCAGCCCTTGCAGGCTATGGGCATTTATCTGCAGATTTTGCAGATGTCGGCCACCGACGCCAACCGTGAAGTGATCGGACAGTTGGATGCGACGGCCAAAAACATTTCCACGCTCGTCGAGCAGCTTTTGGAAGTAAGCCGCATCGAAACCGGCAACGTGGAAATCAAAACGGAAGATGTTCGGGTGGATGCGCTTTTCGGCGAACTCGCGGGCGAATTCGCAACCGTTGCCGCAAGCAAAGGTCTTGTTTTCGTGACGCGCCCCTTGAATGTGACGATTCACACCGATCCCTTGTTGGTCTCGCGCATTTTGCGCAACTTGATCACCAACGCCATTCGTTATACGTCTAAGCCCGGCGGCAAGATCGTTTTGGCCGCCAGAAAACTCAAAGGCAATCGCATTACGCTGTGCGTGTATGACGAGGGCCCGGGCATTGCACCCGAAGAAAGAAACCGCATCTTCGAAGCGTTTTATCGCGGCTCTGCCGGCAAGGGCACGACGGAGGGCTTTGGACTCGGTTTGTCGATCGTGCAAGGTTTGGCGCATCGATTGGCCATCGGCCTTTCGGTGGGCTCCCGCGTGGGGCGAGGATCCGTATTCCGTCTGGAGTTCGACTCCTTTAAGGGCGAGACGACAACGACGAACGCCACCGGTTTACCTTTGATTCTCGATTTGGACATGCGCGGCGTCGTGGGTGTTTTGGAAGATAACGACATTGTGCGCAATGCCGTCTCGGCCATTTTAAAGAGCTGGGGAGCAACGGTGGTGGCCGCACGCGAGCCCAACAAAGAGTTTGTCGATCGTATGATCGAAGAAGGGCAAAACGGCAATCTCGCAGCGCTCGTTTCGGACTACAACTTGGGCGACGGGATGAGTACCGGTTTGGAAGTGATCTTTATGGTCA
>JAUNOJ010000123.1:0-2699 GCA_030531135.1 Sutterellaceae bacterium
GCCGAAGTCAGAAAGCCGTCATAGCGCAATGCGATGCCGTCTTTGGCTTGCGCCGTCTCTCCCAAGGGCGCGGAAAGGTTACTTGACATCAAGGCCAAGCGGATGTTTTCGGGCAACAATCCGAAAGCAGCCAACCGTTTGGGATCAAGCGTGACTTCAAATTGACGCATGCGTCCGTCCCACACGTAGGATGACGACACTTCTTCCAAGCTTTGCAAGCCTTCGACAAAGCGTTGTGCAATGCGCCTTAAGGCATAGTCGTCATAGTCGGCACCGGCTAACGTCACCGTCAAAACGGGAACGTCGTCGGCATCGGCACTGATGATTTTGGGATCCGTTGCCTGTGCCGGCAAATCCTTTCGACCGCTCAAGAGTCGGTCGTAGAGTTTGACCAGGCTTGCTTCCTTATCTTCGCCCACCTTAAACATGACGCTCACGACAACGGCCGAATCCATTGCCGTTGCATAGACGTGATCGACGCCGGGAATTTGGTTGATGAGCCGTTCTACGGGACGCAGCACCAAATCCTCTATCTCTTGCGGCGTTGCGCCCGGCATTGTGACAACGACATTGGCCGCGGGCATCGTAATCTGCGGGTTTTCTTCTCGCGGCGTACTCAAGACGGCATACACACCCGCAATCAGGCAGGCGATCATCAAAAGAATCGTCAGTTTGGAGCGCACAAAGTATGCTGCAAAGCGTCCGGGGGCGTTGAGCTTTTCTGTCATAGCCTTACCTTTGGAAATCCGGTGCTATCGATTTGTCGGCAAAGGCTTTTCTTCGGCCTTCACGCGGATGCGATCGCCGTCAAAAAGAAGTGCCTGGGGCTGCGCCACAATCGTTTCGTCGCCCGTCAGGCCCGCGATCACCTGTACTTGCCCGTTCTCGTCCGTGCGACCCAAGCGCAACCATTGAAAAAGCGCTCTATCGTCGCGAATGACGAAAACGCCTGTCAAGCCGCCGCGTTGGGCCAAATGCTTTTCATCCACCCAAACGCCGGTTTCCTGCGCGGCACCTGCGATACTTGCACGCCCGAACATGCCGGGCAGGCATCCGCAATCGGTAGGCAACGCCAGTTTAACCAAGCCCGTTCGCGTGAGAGAATCGGCGGAAAAGACAACGCGCTCCACAACGGCTTGAATGGCATCTTTTCGCGTATCGAGTTTGACCACGGCTTTCTGACCGGGCTTAACCTCCTGCAGGAGCGAAACCGGCACGTGCACTTCAAACACGAGCCCTTGTAAAGACTCCAAACGCAAAAGCGGCACGCCGGGCACGGCCAGCATACCGGGCTCGACCGTGACGGATACCACACGAGAGTCTTCCGGGGCTCGAATCGTCGAGTCGGTCAGGCGCGCCTTGGCTTGTTTGAGTCGGGCTTGCGCAGCTTTGAGCGCCTGTTCGTTTTGATCGCGCACCAAGCGCACTTTTCTGACTTCGATTTCGCTGGCGGCTTCTTCACGGTAAAGAGATTCGAAGCGCTCCAAATCGATGGCGGCGTCTTTTAGGCGCAATCGGGCGGCATCGACATCGCTTTGCGCTTGCGTGAGAGCCGAAGCCACATCGGACTGATCAAGTTCAATGAGCACGTCGCCCTTTTTGACCATGTCCCCTTCGCGATGACGCACGACCGTGACGTAGGCGCCCAGACGTGCGGCAACGGCAATTTTTCGAACGGCTGCAACGGTGCCGGAAAATTCACGTGCAGTCCCGTCGCGCACGACGACGCTCGTACTTTGAACGTCTTTCACGGTTTCTTGCGTTAAAGCGGTGTCTTGCGGCTGATCGCTGCAACCGGTCAAAACCAAACATGCCGCAGACAGAATTGTCCAATATGCTTTTGACATGTCTTTCTCCGTTTTCAGTCTTTGTGTTCTTTGTCTGTGATACCGAACATGGCCATGAGATGCTCGGCCAACGTCTTGGGCTCCAGTGCCCGATCCTGCCAACCATCAATGTTGTCGCCCATATTGGCCACAGCGTAGGGAAAAACGGTTGCAGCAATCACGGAGATGGCACTTTGGCAAGGGTCTCTTTGCGGCCAAACTTCGGCGGCAATGGAGCTGAAGATTTCGATCCCGTGACCGAAGACTCTTTGGCCGAGCAGTTTTCCGCGTTGACGATCTTCGTCGAGCAAACTCCAAAAAAGAAGTCGGCACAATTCCCGATCGTTGTTGAGATCCACCGCAAGCTGTTTGACCACGGCGGCCAGTTGAGCGCGCGCATCGCTTGAGCTTTCTTTGGCAGTTTTCAAACGCGAAACCGGGCCTTCGGCCACTTTTTCCATCACGGCCAGATAGAGCGCGTCCTTGTCTTTAAAGTGGTAATAGAGCGCGGCTTGCGTGACGTGAAGTGCCGAAGCGAGTTCACGCATCGACATACCCTCGTAACCGCGCTGAGCAAACAGCGTTTTGGCGGTAGCGATCAAACTTTCTTTGGTGTGTGGACGAGACATGATCTTAACAAAAAGCGGTTTTGATACGACTTATTTTAACGATCGTTTAGTAAGTTATCAAATTGTCATTGACTCCTCTGCAATCGTCATTGTGCAGTTCGGAATATGAACGATGAAAGACAAACCGATGAGAATTCGGCAAAACGACAAAAGCTCAATCGGTCTTTGAGGCTATCGGCTTTCCGTTTAACGAAATCCGCGGAATTCCCCATGCGTAAGCGTGGGGATGGATAGCGGTCGGCCG
>JAUNOJ010000123.1:2799-5532 GCA_030531135.1 Sutterellaceae bacterium
AAAAGCCACCCGAATTGGTCGGCTTGCCGTCAGCTTTGCTCGTTTTCGCGCAAGCTGGGTAATTGTGCCGTCTATACTCTGCGTCAACGCTTTTTCGCCAAAGAGCCCGTCATGTCTCGTTCCGAGCTCGATAACGAACTCAAAGCCAAATACCCTCAGGACTATCGTGCCATGCCTTCGGCGGCTTCTGCCCAACGTCAAGGACAGATTGTCGCCAAGCAATTCAAATCGTTTGCAAAGGCCAAAGCCGAATATAAAAAGCATCCTGAGAAGTTCAAGGGTGAGCCGAAGTTGCCCGGCTACAAAACGAAGTATCGAACATTTTTTGTCGGCCGTAACGGCTATCAAATCAAGGACGGCATGTTGACCATTACCGGAGGCCAAGAGTTTGGCTTGAAGCCGATCCCCGTTCGTTGCTGTCAAAATCAAGTGTTCAACGCAAAGGCAACGGATGCCGTTGCGGGCGATCTGAGAATCGTGCCGTTGGGCAACAGCTTTGCCATCGAACTCACCTACCACGTTATAGAGGAGAAACCTAAAGAATCTGTCAAATTAGATCCCAACTTTGCCTTGGTGTGCGATCCCGGCATTGATAACTTTGTAACCATCGTATCGACCAAACCGGGCGTGAAACCCTGTTTGATCAAGGGCACCGGTATCAAAAGCCTGAATCAAAAGTACAACAAGGAAAAAGCACAGCTTCAATCCAAGATGGACAAGTTGGCTAACGAGGCCAAAGAAGTCAAGGGTGACAAGAAACAGCCTAAAAACTACTACGACCATATCCGCATCAAGGGTGAAAAGCGTGATCGTCAAATTAACGACTGGTTGCACAAAGCTAGCAATTTAGTCATTCAGATTTGTCTGACTTACGATTTGGGCAAGATCGTGTTTGGGCTTAACCCGGACTGGAAACAGAAAGTCAATCTGGGGGCGGTCAACAACCAGAAGTTTGTGATGCTTCCGCACAAAAAATTCATCGATATGGTCAAATACAAGGCGCAAAGCCACGGTATAGAAGTCATCGTCCGAGAAGAAAGTTATACCTCGCAAGCCAGCGCATTGGATTTCGATGAGATACCGACCTACGGAGAGAGCTTTCCTCAGAAGCCTTTCTCAGGAACACGTATCGAACGCGGGCTCTATAAGAGTAGTACAGGGCAAGAGATCAATGCCGATGTCAACGGCGCGATCAATATTGGAAGAAAGGAATTCGGGAATGAGTGGCTCGAAAAGAGGCTCATGCTCGATCGGGGTGTATTGGACATGCCCGTAGCGATTCGAAATCTGCACACACGTGTGGATATCGGGACGCTATTAGAAGTAAGGGGCGACCCTTACGAATCCCCACGTGTGTGAACTCTACCCCAAAAAGTAGACCGGTTTGATTTTTAAATTTGGGTTATTTGACGGCGATATTCTAACGGTGTCATATAACCCAGTTTCTTCTGAATGCGCTTCTCATTGTAGTACTTGACATACTCAAACACTAAGTCCGTGGCTTCGTCGAAAGTCAAGTCCCACCGACTTCTTTTATAACGAGGATAAAACCACTCGCATTTCATTGTGCCGTTAAAGCTTTCAATAACGGCATTATCCAAACAATTTCCTTTGCGAGAAAGGCTTTGTTCCAAGCCCAATTCTCTGAGTTTAAAAGCAAACACCGAATTCGTATACAACCCACCCTGATCCGTATGGAACAAGCCTTGTGTGAGCCTCGCCGGTAGCTGCTGTAGTGTTCTCATCGCCAAGTCCATGTTTTGCGATCGCGATGTCTCGCAAGCCACAATTTCCGCAGTGCAGAGATCCTTGACCAACGAAACGTAACACCATGATCCGTCTTTAAGTGGCAAATACGTGACATCGCTCACCAGCTTTTCTCCGGGACGTTGCGCTTGGAAGTCTCGGTTCAAAATGTTACCGGGTAACGTACGTTGCTTGACCTCAACCTGAGAGCAAAAATAATTGCGTTTTTTCCGAATCACAGCATTGAGCCCGAACTTCGACATCACTCTGGCCACTCGCTTGTGGTTGATGTTTTGTCCTTGTCTCCTGAGCTCATGGGTAACACGATCGATGCCGTACGTGTAACGATGTTTTTCTTGGATTTGCTTAATCTTCTCTCCCAATTGTTCATCGTCTAAGCGTCGCTGACATGGATTGTTCTGTTGTTGCCTTTGCTTATACACTGTACTTCGATTCACGCCTAAGAGGCGACACGCCTTTCGTAAGCTAACTGAGCCTGAAGCTGCTTTATTTGCTGCCTGTAATCTTTTTTTTAACCTCGTCCGGGTCACATTCCTCTATCACTTCCAGTAATGCGATATTGACCTCTAATAAGTCAAGTAACTCTTTGTGGTCTTTTTTGCTCAGCAGCTTTTCGTCTTGTTGTTGCTGGCGCTGTTGCAGTTGGGCTTTTTGGGCTCGCAGTGCTTCCATGGTTGGTCTCCCTTTCGATAGGGTAACTATGCCATGGGTTTGGTAATTTTTGACGGCCTTTTTTATCGTCGAATCTCTAAGCCCGTATTTGATTGATAAGTAACGGTATCCGTACCGACCTTCCAAATACTCTCTGACCGCCTCTAAGAGCACCTTTGGATCCGGTGCGCTACGTTTGTGCTCGTTGTCGACCCATGTTATTTCATCGCCCGATCGATACAACTGCGAATAACCTTTCACTGTTCCTTCATTGAGACCGAGCATTTTTGATACTGAACGGTAGCCCAGACCTTG
>JAUNOJ010000124.1 GCA_030531135.1 Sutterellaceae bacterium
GAATTTGAGGTGTCCAAAAGTTCGCTCTCGAACAAGCGACTTTTGCAACACCCCCTTTTGTAATCGAAACTTGCTTGACTTTGCCGCGATTGTCTTGGCCGTTTTTATCCGGGAAAGTCATCGATCGGCTGTTGAAATACTTCACCCAACCGATTTTGGGAAGGCGAACACAACTGTTGCCTTCGTCGATATGTTCGGGCTTGATCTGCGGAATACGGAAACCGTCACCGCAATCCTTGGCTTTGAACTTGGGCCAGCCTTTGCGAGCCGGATCGTTGCCTTTGCGGAAAGCATCTTGAATGGCCGTATGCTGATCCATTAAGGTCTGCTGAAGCGCTTGCGAGGGCGCTTCTTTGAGAAAAGCCATATCCGACTCTTTCTTCCAGCCGACCAAGAGCTTGGCCATATCGTTGTAGTGCAACGTAAACTGTTTGTTTTCCTTGCGCTCGTTTTGCAAAGCCAAGGCTTTGTTAAAGACATAGCGACAGCAACCGGCGCTACGGCTTAAGGCCGCACGTTGCTTGTCCGTCGGTTTGAGTCTATATTTGTAGGCGCAAGTGATTTTCATAGTGCTCGTAGTATGCAACAACTTTGAAAATGACACCAAATATTTTTTTTAAAAACAACGAGCCTTCGGCTCGCGGCCTTGTATCACTCGTTTAAAAACGAATGTTTTACGGCCTGGTTTCTATAAATTTGCGCTATACCATCAACAATTCTTGACAAATTATTTACTCTGCCGTGCACACTTGATTCACACTAACTGTGAACTTACGCGCACTTAACGACTATTTGCACACTTATCTAGTTATGGATTACTAGATCGAAACATAATCGAAAGAACAGGGCCTGCTCGAAGCCCCAAACAGCGCTATCGTCTCAAGCGCTAACAGCGTTGTCACGACAGTCAATTTTTTTACAATATTGGCTTAACTCATTGAGAACGGTTATCATTTGCAGTAAAGTCTTTTTCGAGGATCTCCACAATGCTCCAAACCGTTTTACAAGTCCGCGGCATGTCCTGCGAGATGTGCGAAGCACACGTCAACGAAACCGTGCGCGCGACTTTTCCCGAAGTCAAAAGCGTCAAGTCCAGTCACAAAAAAGGCACCACGACCATTTTGTCGGATGCCGTTTTGGATATCGACACGTTAAAGCGCGCCATCGGCAAGACCGGTTATGATGTTCTCTCCGGCGTTTCCGAACCCTACGTCAAGAAAGGTTTCTTTGAAAAATTAACCGGCTTTTTCAAGTAACCGATTCCACTCAAACAACAACCCCGATCGAAAACTTTCCGGTCGGGGTTGTGTTTTTGTGTGCGCTTCGAATTGATCTTTTAGTGCGGCGGCAAGCGCAAGAATTCGGGCACACTCAAAACGATGCGCCCGTCGATGGGCTTGAGCAATTCGGGCTTTTTCTCGTCGTACTCGATATCGGTTAAGAAACGACGAATGGCATTGACGCGAGCGCGACGCTTATCGTCACTGCGAATCACAATCCACGGTGCGTAAGGTGCCTCGGTTTGCATAAACATTTCGCGAATGGCGTCGGTATATTCGTCCCACTTGTCCAAAGAAGCGATGTCGACCGGCGACAACTTCCAACGGCGAAGCGGATCGATACGGCGCGCCTTAAAGCGGCGTTTCTGTTCTTTGCGGCTGACGTCAAGCCAAATCTTCACAAGATGCACGCCGCTTTCCACGAGACTCTTTTCAAAGAAAAGCACTTCGCGCAAGAATTGCTGCGTTTGCTCCTTTGTACAGAACCCCATCACGGGTTCGACCACGGCACGGTTGTACCAGGAGCGGTCGAACAAAACGATTTCGCCGGGACTCGGCAGCTGACGCACATAGCGCTGAAAATACCACTGACCTTTTTCGGCATCCGTCGGTTTGGGCAAAGCCACCACACGCGCACCGCGGGGATTGAGGTTGTCGATAAAGCGAGCGATCGTGCCGCCCTTGCCTGCCGCATCACGCCCTTCGAAAATAATGATGACTTTTTGGCCGGTTTCCCGCACCCACTTTTGCAACTTCAAGAGTTCAATCTGAAGCCCGTAGAGCTTTTCTTCATAGATGTTGCTGTCATAAGCGTTGAGATAAGGATACGCACCCTTGTCGATATCGGGAGACAAGTCGTACATTTCTTCCATTGCCTCTTTGACTTTGCCAACGCGCTTTTCCGCCTCTTTGGCAATCATGTCCAAAAGCAACTTTTCTCTGGACTCGGGCAACATATTTTCAACAATTTCCTTGGCCAAGTCTTGCGGCTCTTTCTTGATGCCGGCGCCGGCCAATTCTTTCAACAAACGTTTGAGTGCCACAGCCGCATTTTCCTTGGGGTCAAGAACCGCGACTTTACCGAGCTCTCCTTCAAGACGATCATGAAACGTGGATAAATTTTCTTCTGCCATAACGACTTCAATCCTCTGGTCGGTCTAATCCGAATACGGCACGCGAAAGTCCCAATGCCTGCAACTGCGCCGATAGGCGTTGTCTGAGGCAAACTTTGCGGCGTTTCGTTTTGTTATTTTTTCAATACCACCCAATATGTTAAAGCAATTTGCCGCCGGGGTCTTGACCCTAGGTTTTGCCCTCAATGTCTGGGCCGATGTTAACGTCGAATCCATCTGCTACACCGACACGACTGTTGTCAACAATACAACACTGCAATTGAACGGCGCAGGTCTTCGCAAGAAGGTCTTTTTCAAGGTTTACGCTGCCGGCCTTTACGTGGCAGACAAGGCACAGACGGCCGAAGGTATCCTGAGCCAAACGGGCGCCGTGCGCGTGCGCTTGGGACTACTTCGCGACGTTTCCGCCAAGAGTTTTGTGTCGGCACTCGAAGACGGGCTCAAGGACAATTCCGATGAAGCCACACGTCAGGCCATTGCCCCTGAAATTGCCAAGTTGATCGAAGCCATGAACAAAATCGGCGACGTCAAAGAAGGCGACTTGGTTGACTTTGACTATTCCGGAAAAACGACCTCGGTATCGGTCAACGGTAAAGAAATCGCCAATGACATCAGCGGCAAAGAGCTCTTCAATGCCGTGCTACGCATCTGGATCGGCGAAAAGGCCATTGACGGCAAGCTCAAAAAGAGCCTGTTGACCGAGTAGCTCTCAAGGCTTTGTTTGCAACCCGCCTCGTGCGGGTTTTCTTTTGTACGAGAACAAATTTGGGGATTTCGTGAAAATTTTCTGAATTTAAATTTGAGGTTTAGTGAAATATCACTGACTTTAGATTTGATATTTCGTGAATTTTAGATGGTATTGCATTTGAGAATTCGTGATAGACTGAGGAGTAATCGGATGTATGGTGAACTATCACGGAGGACTCATAGTGCACATTAATCGCAAAGCGTATTCCAAGTTATCCATCTGGAAAGAAACGCAACAAGGCCAAACTGCAATGCTAATTGAAGGCGCACGTCGAGTCGGAAAGAGTTACTTGGCGAAGACCTTTGCAAAAAAAGAGTACCGCTCATTCATTTACATTGATTTTTCCAATCCGTCTCCTGAAACATTGGAGATCTTCAAGAACTTCTCTCATGATCTTGACTCATTTTTTTCACGGTTGGAGCTCCTTTACAATACGCGACTATACACACGTCAGTCATGCATCATTTTTGACGAAGTCCAGCTTTTCCCAAAAGCTCGACAACTGATTAAGCACTTGGTTGCCGATGCGCGTTTCGACTACATCGAAACCGGTTCGCTCATTAGCATTAAGCGCAATGTCCAGGACATCGTTATCCCTTCAGAAGAAGAGCGCCTTGAGCTCTGTCCATTGGATTTTGAAGAATTTCTGGAGGCTATCGACCAAACACTTGTCTATGATGCCATTCGAGATAGCTTTAATACCCTCAAGCCGTTAGGCGATGCATTGCATCGTCGTATCATGACACTTTTTCGAACCTATATGCTTGTGGGAGGAATGCCTCAAGTCGTCTCTCACTTTGCGCAGACAAACAACTTACTAGACGTCCGCAGTATTCAAAAAAACATTCTCCGACTATACCGTGATGACATAGCAAAATATGCCGATGGCTACGAATTGAAAGTGAGAAGTATTTTTGATGAAATACCTTCACAGCTTTCTCGTCATGAAAAACGCTTCAAGTTAAGTTCGCTGGGTAAACACGCACGCCTTCGCGACTATGATGATGCGTTCATGTGGCTTGCAGATTCCAAGATTGTTAATCTGTGCTTTAATGCTACAGATCCTAATGTCGGTTTGAAAATGAACTTGGATCGCACAACGCTCAAATGTTACATGGCCGATACCGGCCTCTTGACAATGATGGCTACTGATGACGATGAGTCTATGGAGAGTGCCATTATTAATGCCATCCTCTATAACAAATTGAGTATTAATGAAGGAATGTTCTTTGAAAACATCGTCTCCCAAATGCTCTATACATCTGGACATAAGCTTTTTTTCTATTCCAAAAATCTCTCCACCTCAAACCGTCACAGTACCGAAATTGACTTTTTGATCAGACAGGCAAAAAAAATATGTCCAATTGAAGTAAAGTCTTCCCAATACCAACGTCATGCATCCTTAGATCGTTTTTCAGAAACCTTCAGCAGTCGTCTTGGCAAGAAGTACATTATCTACACTAAAGACCTTCGCTCCGAGGGAGACCTCGTCTTCATCCCTGCCTATATGGCCGGCCTTTTGTAAGAACGCAAAGCCGGCTTGGCATTTACTTGGCAGCAATGGCAATTACTTACTTTCGAGCCAATCGATCACCATATCGGCAATCTCGTGGCTATTCGTATCGTGCATGAGCATGTGCGAATTGCCGCGAATGCCAAGATCGGGAAGATAACGCATCACCGCCTTGCCGCCGGCTCGGTTAACACGATCGACAAAAGCTTGGCAACCCTTCAGACGCGGAATCCAGTTGCCGGCATTACCGGGCAATCCGGTGGAAGCCTCCAGATGGTCGCCATACATCACCATTAAAGGAATATTCTTGATTTTGGCAATATCGGCATCAGTCAACTGATCATTCTTGCAGGAGCCCGGCTCCAACATCACCATCGCTTTGACGGGCTTGGGGTCAATCAGAGCGATATCCATCGGAAAGGCGCCCGATTGCGAATGCCCGACGACGATTGCCCCACCCAAAGCCTTGACCAAGTCCGACGTGTTCTTCAAGGTCGGGTTGGGAGTGGGCACGGCTGAGGTCAGATCGGGAATCCCGACTTTGGAAAGTTCGTCGAAATATTTGCTCGGGAACTTGGTATCGGCATAGGTTTTGCCCCACTCCGGCCCCACGCGCATGTTGATCCACAAGGCGTATTTGTCGCCCGGGCGAACCATTTTCGGTTGGTCTTTAGCCGGCGTCTGACCGGCACCCACGCGATTAAAGATTGCCTGGTTAAAGCCCGAACGAGCCCGGCCCACTTGATCGATCACGTAAGTCGGATAGTCTTTGCGCACGAAGTACTCGAACCACCCCATGCGGCCGTCGGGCGTCCAGTTCCAAACGGCGCCGCTTTGCCCGG
>JAUNOJ010000125.1 GCA_030531135.1 Sutterellaceae bacterium
GCAAAGGCATCGGCAAGAAAAAGCTCGAAAAAACGCGCCAGACCGATTACATCGGCGCGGTGTGCTCCGCACCGAACGAGGAGCATCCTTGTGTCATTTTTGAACATTTGGGTGGCCGCACCAACGAAGCCATCCACAAGATGCTCGACGGCTTTACGCCGGCCGTGCTGATGAGCGATGCTTATGCGAGCTACGACAGCTATTGCGAGCAGCATCCGAAAATCCGGCAGCAGAACTGCATAGTTCACTGGCGACGAGAAATGCTCGATGCCGTCAACATCGACAGTCTTACCAAGAGCCTAACGGCAAAGACCGAAGAAGAGGCCATCCAGAAGGCAACGCAACAAGCCTTTAAGAATCCGGCGATCTTCCAGTTGTGTTGTGTACTCAAAGGCATTGGCAAGATCTACGGCTATGAGAAGACCGTTAAGAAGGAAAAAGACGAAAGCCGAGAGGCCTACCTCAAAAGGATTTTGGAAAATCGCCAAGAACATGCCAAACCGCTGATGGACGACATCGACATCGTTATGAAATCCTTGGCAGATAAATATACAAAAATCGGCGAGAACGGATCCTACAAAGTTGATGGCAAGTACGGCCAGCTCGGAAAAGCGATCGTTTACTACATGAATCGCCGTGATAAATTGAGGCTCTTTTTAACCGACCCGGAAGTGCCGTTGGACTCCAACGCTGTGGAGCGGTGTGTGCGTGCAGTAGCAGTGCTGAGGAAGTCTTGCGACTTTAAGCAGACGGTAGCGTATACCGAAGCGCTCTGCACGGTACTCTCGCTCACCGAGACGGCAAAGGCCAACGGCATCATAAGCCCGGTAACGTGGCTGACGGACTTTGCACGCGCCGTCTTTATCCATCGCGCCGAAAAGACCTTGACGCGCCTTGTGCGCGAGAAGGGGCGTTCGCTTGACTTGAAACTGAAGACTTTTGATAAGGACTCCTACGACGGCTTTGATATCACGCCATACTTGCCGTGGAACTACGTGAAAGACCATCCGGAGGTAACGAAGCAATCGGACAAAACGGACGCAGAAGATAAACAGGCCTAATCGGCCATGAAAAAAGCGAGGACCGACATCGGGAACCTCGCTTTTTTATACCCAAAATTGGCTGGGCGGCCAGTTTTTTTTGTAAATGGGAAGCTTACATTTTAAGTTTTTCTTGAAAAATCAATTATTTATGTTTCGTTGGCTTCTTGCCGAAGTCCATTTGGTGACAAATTGCAACGTGCAGATAAGAATAATTTCGTTGTATTTGACAGACACTCGGGGGGGGGGGGCGTACGATAAATTTTACGAACCTTTTATTTCGCGGCCGATCGAATTCTACGACCGGAATTCGGATGTCTCTCTATCGACGGAGCGATTTCTTTGTGCGCCGTAGGGATCGTTATTTCGGAGTATAAGCATGACAAAATATAAAAAACTCGTTCAGGCGATGGTTGCGGCCGGTTTGCTTGTTGGTATGAATAGTGCGATGTCCGCGATTTACTATGATGAAGGCATGTCAAAAGAAATCGCTCGAGACGAGAACTATCATTACACGACCGAGGGCGATGCTTGGCTTGCCGGGCACACCTATTATTCAGGTACGAACTCAGTTATAACGATCGGCGGTAATTTGAACAGAACAGGGCCGGAAGCAGAGGCATACCTTGAACTTTACGATCATACGACAGTCATTGTCTCGAAAGACGTCAATCTCGACAAGGTGGCCAACAAAGGCCACATGGAAGTTGGCGGTACGCTAAACCTCAATATCCTTGAGCAACATGGTACGCTTACCGGCATTGGTGGAGCGGCTTTAGGAAAAGTGCTGGTTGGCGAATTCAGCAATCATGTTGATGGGATTTACAACGAGCTATATGTTTCGAGGGTATTGACTAATAGCAACGCTGATTTGACGATGACAGGAACGGTAGGTTCAGCTAAACAGAGTGCTGACATTAGTTCCAAAAACGGAAATCTCGTCATCAATGGCAACGTATATACAGACCGCGTCGATATGGCAAGCGGCAATATAACCGTCAATAATGGCGCGTTGGAGTTCAACGGAGAGTTCTCGGTGACAGGCACCGGTGACGAAGTACTTAAGGCTAATGACGTAGTCATTAAGGGTAGCGGAACAGGGACAATTCACGGCTCTGAGCTTATAGCTAACACTTTAACGGTCAAAGCTGTTGGAATAGCAACTCGCCTTCTCACAATCGGAGAAAGTGTTAATAAGCCCGGCACACTCAGCGTCAACACACTTATGCTTGAGGGGAATGTTAACTTCCAACACCGTAATAATCAAACCAAACTGAATTTACAAAAAGTTGTGCTCAATACGACTTCAAGTAACTATTTCCAGTCCTATGCAGGTATGAATCTCGGTACAGTCGAAGTCGTCGGAGGGGATGCTCGCATTGACGGTTTCGCGGAAGGTGGGATCTATGATATTCCGTTTGACATTAAGACTGTAGACGTGAAGAAGGGCGCTTCGCTCACGTTTACCAACACAGTTGGCACCGGTGAGTCTGTGGCAACGATTGGCACGCTTACTCTTGAAGACGGTGCCAAGTTTGCCAACGCAGCCTTCAGGACTGACAACGGAAAGCTGAGACAAGGTTATCAATTGTTTGTCGACAATCTCTCAGCAGAAAACGCCACGATCACCACGATCCATGGCACCACGACACTCGGCGCCAATAACGGCACCGTACAGTTAAGCGGCACGGTGAATGATGATAAGATCAATGGAGGTCAAACCATCCTTAACCTCAACTCCGATCAAGCCAGTTGGGTCGCAACCGGAGCAAGCACCCTGACGGCACTTAACAGCAACGGAGGTACGACAGACATCTCGCAAACAAAAGACGATGTTGTTGTGACAAATCTTTCCGGTACCGGCACAGTGGTCGTGGATGCTGCCGACGACAACACTTTGACAGCGGAAAATACAGTTGACGGCACGAAATTTGTCGTCAAGGCTTCCAAGACCGCCGATGAAGTCAGCACCGATGATGCTGCTGCAATGGTTAAACGACTTGTGGGGGTGAACGATAAGACCGGAAGCGTCGACGAAGGGATGTACAAAGGGGCAATTTCCGTTGATGGTGAAGGGAATGCTTCCCAAGGCAATAACAGTCTGATGAGTGACACGCTCGATATGGCGGCAGCTTCTGCGTTAAGCCTGAACCGCATTCTCATGAACGACGTGCGCAAGCGCCTGGGCGACATCCGTTCGTTGGAAGCCACCAACGGCGTTTGGGCTCGCTACGACGGCGGCCGATTAAAGGGCGAGGGCACAACACATAAGTTCAACACGATTCAAATCGGTGGCGATATCGCTCCCTTTGCCGATAATTCGATCCGTTTGGGTGTGGCAGCAAGTTACACCAACGGTGACGTCGACTACACGCGCGGCTCGTCCGATCTCGATGCTTACAGCTTGGCTCTTTACGGGACTTGGATGGCTGACAACGGGCTCTTTGCCGACGTGATCGCTCGTGTTGCCAAGAATAAGCTCGACATGACGGTCGACGGTATCTACAAGGGTGATCTGGATAATACCGCTTACAGTCTGTCCGGCGAACTGGGCTGGCGCTTTGATTTGAACGACATGTTCTATGCCGAACCGCAAGTTGAAATGACTTACACCTACATGGATTCCGACGAGATGACTTTAAAGGGTAACGGCCAAGCCTTCGGCTACGCCATCGATAGCTTCGATAGCTTGATCGGTCGTGCAGGCGTGTTGGCCGGCGCCAAGTTCCCCGATCAAAAGGGTAGTCTCTACGTGCGAGCATCGCTGGTACACGAATTCTTGGGGGACTCGACGATTACCGGCGGCAATGTTGCAAAGATTGAAAGCGACGGTCAGGATACGTGGGTTGAATACGGCATCGGTGCAAACTTCAACCTCACGAAGAACGCTTACATCTGGGCGGATATCGAACGCACGTCCGGTGCAACGATTGAAGAAGAATGGCGCGGTACTGTCGGTGTTCGTTACGCCTTCTAATTCGTTGTCGACCTCTTGAGTCTTAACAACAACGCCGCAGGTCAGAAAGCTTGCGGCGTTTAGATTTTTCGTCTGTAATGACAAAATAGAAGAACGCTCAGAGAGTCAGCCGTGAGGACAAGGCTTGGAGAAATCAAACGAAACGAATGTCCAAACGCTTTCCCAGCGCTTGAGCGTATCTCTCCAACATGGTGAGTGTCGGCAATTTTCCATCGGCCAACTGCCGTTCCATCCTCGCAACGGTTTCGCGATGTGTATTCATTCGGGCTGCGACATCGGCTTGTGTCATTTTCATGGACTTTCGCGCATCCAAAACTCGAGCTAACAAATCAAATTCAGGCTTGATTTTTTCACACTCCTTTAAAAATTCAGGATCCTTTTTCCATTGCGCGATCATTTCGTCATGGGTCATTTTAGGCGGCGTTCTCATTTTTGATCTCCTTCATTCTTGCTAGGGCTAAATCAAGGTCTTTCTTGGGCGTCTTTTGAGATTTTTTTATGATTGAATGCAATACAACGATACGTTGTCCGACCAATGTACAATAAAACGCTCGACCGATTCCTTCTTTACCTTTAACGCGAATCTCAAACAAACCATCTCTCAAAGCCTCGGTATGTGGGCTTCCCAGATTTGATCCTCTGGTTCGCATTAACTCGGTCAAATAGAAATACCTAGCTCGAAGCCCTAAAGGCCATTCAAAAATTGTCTGTTGAACTTCATCGCTGAAGTAGTCGATAACATACATAAACCATTATCTCTTTTCTTGTCAAATAGTAACAATTTTGTTCCATTTTATCAAGGTGAATTAACAGGAATTTGGGATATGTACTCAGAGAAACGGGGGCTTTGCCGCAGGCTTCAAGTGCCCGAACAATCGCGGCAGCGTCTATGTACGAGGCTCGGTCGTGCATGACTTCCGAGGTGAAAACGATTTGGGGATCACCAACGACGCCGGAAACTCTCGAAAGCTCACGACCGACTTCGGCGGCACGTGGTTTGAGTACGGGATCGGTGCCAACTTTAACGTCTCCGAGAGCACCTACATCTACGCCGACTTTGAACGCACCGACGGAGGCGAAATCGAGCAGCCCTGGCGCGTCAATCTCGGGATGCGTTACGCCTTCTAAATTCAAGACAATTTAAGACCGACGCCGCGGGTAAAAGACCTGCGGCGTTTTTCATGGATTGCAAACGCATGGCTTGGTACACAAATTTGTCGAAAAAGCCATGAGAAGTGGCAAAACCTAACAATCTGTTACAAAAAAGAATCAAAAAGTTGAACAAACGAGACAAAGAAACAGGATTGTTGTGTCGGCTAACAATCGGGAAAAACGAAAGAGACTGTATCTTTAGGCATCGAGTGATTGCAGATGAGATAAGTCGCAAATACGTCACAGACTATTGATTTGCCCTGAAGCACAAGCGCAAACTAGCCTGCTTTTTGCAAGCTCTCGAATTCGAGCTTCAAATTGAGCCGCGAAATT
>JAUNOJ010000126.1 GCA_030531135.1 Sutterellaceae bacterium
GTACTCGGATTATTATCTGATATCAATCAGTACATTATTGGCATGGGGAACTTACAGACCAATCCGGCTGTGCAGTTCTCCAATTCTTCGGACAGCAGCCTTCAGATGGGCGAAATCAAGCCTGCCAATATCTCGATTCACGGTTCTGTCGCTTACCAGAACAACTACATGCTCGACGGTATTTCCACGAACAGCGATCTGGATCCGGCAGAACAGACATCAGTCACTACCACTCGTTTGGGTGCTTCGGATGAACAGGGCTTTTATGTCGACTCTCGCTTGATTGACAGCGTGACCGTTTACGATCACAACATTCCGGTCGAATTCGGCGGCTTTACCGGCGGTGTCGTGGATGCTCAGACGCGTTCTTGGTCGGGCGAAAACCATATCAGCATCTTCGGACGCATGACCGGCTCCAACTGGTCGCATATCATCACCGATCCCAATCTCAATGTCTCGAGCTCTGATGGCGACATCTCGCACCCGGCGCAATTCCAAAACGAGTTCAGAAAGAAGACCTACGGCTTTAATGCCGAATGGGGTTTGACGGAAAACTTGGGCGTTGTTGTCGGTTACTCGCGCAGAGAGTCCAAGATTCCGACGGTTCAGATACCAACGACGAGAGTTACGCTCATTCCGGACAACGAGTGGGGTGGTCTTCAAGAGGTCATTACAGAAACGGTTCCCGGTGGAACGCAAACGCAAGAACGAACGTCGGATAACTTTTTTGCAAAAGCCACGCTGTATGTCTCGCCCGAGACAGAGGCCAATTTGTCTTTTGCCTATTCCGGCTATACATCCAAAGCTTTTTTAAGCACTGTGGCCGACTCCGATTATGAGGATCAGCATGACGGCTATAACCTCACTGCAAGTTTTAAACATGCTTTCGATAATGCTCAGTGGGAAGGCTCGTTAGCCTATACCTACATGAAAGACAAGCGAGACAGTGCAGTAGATTATTGGTCGCAGCTCGACGACTATTCCTATGAACCTGGAATAGGTCAGACGTTATCAACCTCTGCTTCAGGTGGCTTGGGTGATTTGACCTCCGATCAATCTATTATCACCGCTAAAACTAAACTTGACTTTAATCCGATCCAATATATGGATGCCACACACCAATTTACAGTTGGTGCTGAACTTAATCTCACACACGCCTCCTACAAACGAGATAAGAACTACTACCGATGGATGGCTCCGTCAATGAGCGGGTATGTACAAAATGTGTACACGACAAGATGGATGGCGGGAAAGTACACCGCCGACTACAACCAGGGCGCGCTGTTCGGTCAGCATACGTTGCAATATAAGGATTGGACCATTCGTACAGGCGTACGCGGTGAGTATGATGACTTTACCGAAGACTTCAACATGGCTCCTCGATTTACGGCTGCTTGGGATCTGCTTGGCGATGGTGACAGTGTCTTGACCTTCGGTGCAAATCGATACTACGGGCGCAACATCCTTACCTATGCCCTTTACAAAGCGCAAAATGGTGGAATGCAGAATGCATATTGGTACGGATCAGATGAGGTCCCATTGGAAGATGAAGATTGGTTCGATTCCAACGACTTTGACGGTTTGCAGGACCTCAAAACGCCTTATGATGACGAATTTTCAGTCGCATTCTCTCAGAAGGTTGCCGATTGGGTCGGAACTTTAGCCTATGTTCACCGTAATGGTCATGACGGTGTTCGATCTCGCGGCATTACAGAAGGTGCCGGTAGTGATACTAGGTTCATACGTCAATTTTATAACGGTGGGGAAAGCAAGCATGATTCCGTCATCTTTACCTTGAGCAATGTTCAGCCGTTGAAGTTTGCCAGCGCCAATCACTATGTCAAGTTCTCTGCCGCTTGGCAACAAACCAAGAGCAATACGGCAATTGACGAAGGCTACAGTGAACTCGAGTCCGGCAGGACGATCAACATGAACAAGGTTTGGTATGACGGCGATGTGATGGACGCCGAAGATCTTGATGCGACCGACTTCAATATTCCTGTGCGTTTGGATCTTGAACTCACATCGGAATGGGATCAGTGGGGATTGACTTGGTACAACTATTTCCACTTCAATGCCAAACGTAGTCAAGCTATTCGTGATGACGGAGAGTACGCCTCTTGGTATGATCCGGAAGCCGATGAAACTACTCAAATTCGTAAGTACAGCAAAGTCCGCTTCGCCTCGACATGGAGTTGGGATACCAAACTGCTCTACAAGCCCGACTGGGCACGCGGTGTCGGCATTTCGCTTGAGGTCTACAACGTTCTCAACAACGAAAACGCCACGGACGTCTTTGTCTACAAGGGACAGCAATACAAGAGCTACGACCCGGGTCGTCAGTTCTGGTTGCAGGTGACGTACGACTACTAATTTCTCGATTCAATCAAATCAGTAGTGCTTTCCTGACGGGCTCCGCAAAAAGAGCCTGTCAGGAATATCTCATTTACGGCGTATCCCATTTATGAATCAGCTCAAGGTATTTTGGCAACTCATTCGTCCGTTCTGGACGCAAAGCGAGGGCAGAAAGGCGGCGATGTTTCTCCTTTTGGTCGTTATCGCACTTTCTCTATCCTCCGTTTGGTTTTCCGTTCGCCTCAACGAGTGGAACGGCGCATTTTTCAATGCGATTCAAAAGTTGGACGGCCCGACGATTTATTCGTTGTTGGGCGATTTTATTTTGATCGTTTCGGCTTTTGTGGTCGTGTTGGTCTACACGGACTGGTTGCAGAAAAAGCTCATCATCGATTGGCGTACGTGGATGACGAAAAACGTGTGCGCCAGATGGTTGTCGTCCGACAGCCGCCACTATCGATTGCAGTTGGAAAGTCTTCAGCCCGACAATCCCGATCAACGCATCGCGGAAGACATCAATATTCTCATTGAAGTCTCGCTCGATCTTTTGATCTCGTTCTTGCGTTCCGTCCTGACGCTTGTGAGCTTTATCACGATTTTGTGGACGCTTTCGGGGACGTTGGACTTTACGCTCATCGGTATTGATTTCTCCGTTCCCGGGTACATGGTTTGGGCTTGTTTGGCCTATACGCTGGTGGCAACCGCCATTACCCATTGGATCGGCAAGCCGTTGATGAAACTTAATTTCGCGCAACAAAAGCGCGAGGCCAATTTCCGTACTGGCCTGATTGCACGCATTCACAATGCCGAAGCCATCGCCGGTCAGCATGGTGAAGAGAGCGAATGCCGGCGACTACTCGACATCTTTCATCGTGTCCAAACCAACTGGCGTCAGTTGATGGACAAAAATCGTAATTTGTCTTTCTTTACCGTGGGTTTCGGCCAGGTCACGCAGTTGGCTCCGATCTTTTTTGCTTTACCCAAATTCCTGTCGGGCGCCATTCAGCTCGGCGGCTTGATGCAGATTCGCATTGCCTTCGGACAGGTAGCTTCGGCTGTCGGTTGGTTCATTTATTCCTACCGCGATATTGCCAAGTGGTCTGCTACGGTCGATCGTTTGACCTCCTTTGAAAAAGTTCTCAATTGTCCGGTTGCCGTTCGTGAGCAAGAAGTTCGTAACGAACCTCCGGCACTTCAAGCCGATGTTTCCTTGCAACTGCCCGACGGCAAACCTTTGCTCGGTCCCGTGAGTCTGAAGGCCGAAATCGGCAAACTCACCGTCATCAAAGGGGCTTCGGGCATCGGCAAGAGTTGCTTGTTGCGCGCACTGGCCGGGTTCTGGCCGCATTACGAGGGAACGATTTCTCGTTTGCCCGCGGCTGCCGTCTGGATTCCTCAAAGAATTTGGCTGGCACCTTTGAGTTTGAAAGCGCTTTTGGCTTATCCGGCAGATGCCCAAAGCTTGTCCGACGAAAGTTGTCGTGCGGCTCTGGCCGAAGTCGGTCTCGATCGTCTGGCTCAAGGCTCGCTGGACGAAGAGGATCAGCCCTGGCAACAGCGGCTTTCGGGCGGCGAACAGCAACGCCTGATGATTGCCCGCATTTTGCTGAGAAAGCCGAAATTGTTGTTGCTTGACGAAATCACTTCGGCTTTGGATGCACGCAGTACCCAAGAAGTACTGGATCTTTTGCGAGAGAAATTGGCGCAAAGCGCCATCGTCTTTGTTTCCCACCAATCCGAAGTGCATCAGCGCGCCGACACACTGATTGAAATTAAAGGTTAATAGCTATGAAATCTCAAAAGAATTCGTTTGGAAAAGTCAGCGTTTTGTCTCTGGCCGTATTGGGTGCCGTGGTGACGTTCGGACTTGCCGGTTGTGCGCAAAATCAAGGTGCGCGACAGGCAACCGATGATACGCAGACGCAAACGGCGATCACGGGCAGCGACGTTTTGCCGATTGCTTCGGGAATGAAGCGCTATGTTCTTGACAACGGTCTGACGGTGCTTGTCTACCCGAGAAAGGATCCGAGAGAAAGTGCGGAATTCCGATTGGTTGTCAGAGCAGGCAGTCTTCAGGAAACGGAAAACGAGCGCGGTTTGGCGCATTTTGTCGAACACATGGCTTTTAACGGTACGCAAGACTTTCCGGGACAGACGATTTTCAAGCGTCTTGAAGAGCACGGTATCATGCTTGGTGTCGACGTCAATGCCGTGACGTCTTTGGCCGACACCACCTATAAGCTTTCGATTGGGCGCTCAACAGGAGAGTCTTTACAAGAGGCGATTCACACGCTGAGCCAATGGGCTTTTCACATCACGTTTGAAGAAGAGGCATTTAACCGCGAGCGCGAAATTATCGTCGAAGAATGGCGACTGCGCCAGGGGATCGGTTCACGCATCAACAATCCCTTGCAAAGCCTGCGCTACAAGGGTAGTGCATCTGCCGATCGCGATCCGATCGGGCTCATCGATATTATCCGCACAGCACCTGCGCAAAGAGCAAAGGACTTCTACAAGCGTTGGTACGAACCGCAAAACATGACGTTGTGCGTCACGGGCGACTATGACACCGAAGAGGTGATGGAACAGGTGCGCAAATATTTCGGCGACGTGCCGCGCGGCACACATACGACGCCGACGGATTGGGGACGTTTTACGCTATCCAAAAATCAGGCCGGATTGACGGCGCTCATTTTCGACGAAGAGCAAAGCGACCGTTTCGTGCAGGTCATGTTGCAGGAAAAGCTCGAAAATCCGCTCAATACCGTCAACGGTCAGTGGCGCGACATGCTCGAAAGATTGACACTGGAAATTCTCTCCGAGCGTTTCCGTTTAATCGGAGAACATGAACTCGTCGGAAGCCTTCAGGCTCCGGACAGTTCATGGGTTCTTTCACCGTCGCAAAGTCAGGTGCTGCTTTTGGTGCGTCCCAAGGCGCAGCAGTCTTATGAAGAGGCGCTTGCGATTGCTTCCACCGAAATTCATCGTTTGGCCCAAATCGGACCGACACAGACAGAGGTCGACGTAGCTTTGAAAAAGTACGGTTCGAAACTGACCGATCAAGCGGAGAACTACGCGCGTTATGCCAACCGCAATATCAACGATCAGATCGCCGAACCC
>JAUNOJ010000127.1 GCA_030531135.1 Sutterellaceae bacterium
ATGGGCGGCTTCGGCGGCTCGATGAAAAACATCGCCATCGGTTGCGCCGACGGTCGTGTCGGTAAAGCTCAAGTGCACTTGGTCAAAGACGGCAATGCGCCCTGGGATCAGTGGCCGGGCAAGGAGCCTTTGATGGAGACGATGAGCGAATCTGCCAAGGCTGTGTGCGACTATTTTGGCAAGCACATCGTTTTTATCAATGTGCTGCGTCGTATGTCGGTGGACTGCGACTGCGCCGGGCTCGGTGCCGCCGAACCCACAATTCCGGATATCGGCATTTTGGCTTCGACCGATATTTTGGCCATCGATCAGGCCAGTTGCGACTTGGTGTTCGGTCAGACGGGCAATCAGGACTTGGTTGAGCGCATGCAGTCTCGCCATGGTCTGCATCAATTGACTGCCATGCGAGATCTGAAGATGGGCAACGATCGCTATACCTTGATCGAAATCTAAAGGCACACCGTCGAATTCCGATGAGGACGAGGATTCTTGTCGGAATCGATCAAAGGCAGCGATAAGAAAAGCCGCACGAAATTGCTCTCGTGCGGCTTTTTTGCAATTTGCGGCAAACGAATTATTCGTCGGCCTCGACCGTCTTTTTCGTCGTGCGACGTTTTCTGACGGGGGCATCGCCCTCGGCTTTGGCAGCGGCCTTGGCTGCTTTTTCAGCTTTGGCGGCAGCCACGGCTGCGGCCTGACGCTTTTGCACCAAGCTCTTTTCGGGCTTGGTCGGACGCAGGATTTTCTTGCTTTCGGCAGCCAGACGTTCGGCTTCGGCCTTGGCGGCGGCTTCGGCGGCTTCATCGTCGGCGGTGCGCATCGAGATGCGTACTACGGGCGGAGCTACTGCAGCTTCTTCTTCCTTCACACCCCACATTTCCAAAATTTCGGACTGTGTGGGAACGGTGCCGCGTTCGCGACGAACGACGACGCTGGCGCGAACGAGCTTTTCAATGTCGGGCAAGGGCAGGCGATTCAAGTCGGTAAACTGAATCAGGCTGTGTTCCATATCCACGTCTTTGATCGTCGTTTGTTCGAGCACCGTCTTTTCGGCGATGTAAAGCGTCAAAGATTTTTCACGCGACTCCAAAGCAAACAAAGGGCCGCCGCTCAGTTCGTAGAAAACCAGGCCGAAACGCTTACTTTCACGCACGCCTCGAGCAGCACGGCGAATCAGGCTCGCAACTCGAGCCATTGCGACGCGACGATCCGGCGGCAATCCTTGCAGAAACACGCCCAAAACCGTAGCTCCAACCATATATTTCTCCCAATACTTCTCACATAAATCCACGACCGTCAAATTCTTGACGGAAACGCTCAATTTTAACGAAAAAAGGGGGATATTTCCAACTTCGCGCTTAAGCAGGAGGGGATGCAAACCTATGATTTTGCTTGAAAAATTGGCAAAGTGAAGCAAAAAAGTCCGGTTGTTCGCTTATCGGTAAAAAATGTAGTGTGCGCTAAACGGAACTTGAAGCAGGCTTCCGAGTTGGGATGCCGAACAGCGCGTTTGCGGAATTCCGCCTTTGCCTTCAATGCGTTTAACCCAACGCACACCGGTCAAAATTCCCGTTTTACCGTGTCCGTGCGTTTGAAATAAGACACTTCTGATGTCTTTGGGCGGGGCTTTTTCGTCCCACTTGACGATTTTGCTCGTCAGCACCGATTTGTCGGGTGCTTGAAAAGTAAATTCGGCACCTTGCGTGACAAGAACTTTGCCGGATTGGTCTTTGAGTTCGGCTTTGGGAGAGACGAATTTCCAGTAGCGCCCCTTGCTGTCGGACGTGCACTGAAATTGCTGATAGCCCGTGCCTTGAAGGTCCAAAACGACGACGCCCGACTCTGGAGTAAGCGGATCGGAAAAAAGTTGCGTCAAGTTCGCGCAGCCGGTCAAAAAACTCGGCACGGCGACAAAAATCAACATCCGGCGAAAAGTGCGAACGGTCAAAGGCATGGCAGTTGGTAAAAGAAAAAACAATCGGTGAGGTGAAGTGTACAACGACTGAGAAAGTGCATCGGGGAAAACACGTGTTTTGAGGTCAAAAGTGAGTTCTCATCCGTACGGATAACTTACGGCTTGTCTAATTTTTGGTATTGTTCTATCAGACGAACTATGCCCTAGTATTTGCCCTGCCTATTCGGTGCGATTTCAAGCTTTTTTGAAATTTCCTCGAAAATCTCCATAGAACCACAGGGCAACGGTGGCCAAGACATTGTCTTGGCTCGGGTGTCAACACAAGGAGAAACGTTGTGTATCAGATCAGAATCCATGGCCGAGGCGGTCAGGGGGTTGTGACGGCTGCAGAAATGCTCAGCGTCGCCGCCTTTACCGAAGGACATTGGGCACAAGCCTTTCCGAGTTTCGGATCCGAAAGAACCGGGGCGCCCGTGCGCGCCTTTTGTCGCATCGACGAGAAAGAAATCCGTTTGCGCGAACCGATTCAAGAGCCTGATGTCGTGCTTATTCAAGACAAGACACTGCTCGATAGCGAAGATGTCTTCGGCGGCATTGTCGACAACGGTTACGTGCTCATCAACAGTTCCGTTACGCCCGAAGAAATGGGCTTGGGCGAATTGATCGCCGGACTGCCTGCCGGGCACGTGATGACGGTTCCCGCCACGCGCTTTGCTTTGGACAAGATCGGGCGTCCGTTGCCCGGCGCAGCCATGCTTGCAGGGTTTGCCGCGATGACCGGCGCCTTGAAGCTTGAAAGCGTGCAGGAAGCTTATAACGCGCGTTTCGGCGGCAAGATCGCCGAAGCTAATGCGGCCGTGGCAGAGCTTGCTTACAACCACATCCGAGCACAGCTCGGAGCGTAATTTTCGGGAGAACAATCGATGCTCAAGCAAATCGAAGGTAGTCAGGGGGTGGCCGAAGCCGTTGCGCTGTGTCGTCCCGATGTGATTTGTGCTTATCCGATTTCTCCGCAGACGCATATTGTGGAAAAGTTGGGTTCGTTGACCCGCCAAGGAAAAATCGGCGATTGCGAATATATCAACGTCGAAAGCGAATTTGCCGCCATGAGCGTGGCTATCGGCGCGAGCGTGGCCGGTGCGCGTGCCTATACGGCAACAGCCTCTCAAGGGCTTTTGTACATGGTCGAGGCCGTTTATAACGCTTCCGGTCTGGGACTGCCCATTGTGATGACGGTGGCCAATCGTGCCATCGGTGCGCCGATTAACATCTGGAATGATCATTCCGACTCGTTGAGCCAGCGCGACAGCGGCTGGATTCAGATTTTTGCCGAAACCAATCAGGAAGCGGCCGACTTGCACATTCAGGCATTTCGTATTGCAGAAGAATTGTCGCTGCCCGTGATGGTGTGTATGGACGGCTTTGTGTTGACGCACGCTTTCGAGCGCGTTGACATTCCTTCGCAAGAAGAAGTCGATCGCTTTTTGCCGGCGTACGAACCGCGCCAAGAACTCGATCCGGACAATCCGGTTTCGATCGGTGCCATGGTCGGTCCCGAAGCCTTTACCGAAGTGCGCTATCTCTCGCACATGAAGCATTTGCAGGCCTTGGAATTCATTCCGCAGGTGGCAACCGAATTTAAAGAAATCTTCGGGCGCGATTCCGGCGGTTTGGTGAGCACCTACCGTTGCGAAGACGCAGACATTCGCGTCATTGCCATGGGGTCGACCTTGGGTACCGTCAAGGACACGGTCGACGAATTACGCGAAGCCGGCGTGAAAATCGGCGTGATCGGCTTAAAGTGCTATCGCCCCTTCCCCAAGGAAGCCATGGCTCAAGCCATCGAAGGCGCCAAGACCATTGTGGTGTTGGAGCGCGCTCTGGCCGTGGGCTCGGGCGGCGTTTTGACGCAAGACATCATGACGGCGCAAAAAGATCCGACGGTCAAACGCTTTAGCGTGATGGTGGGCTTGGGCGGACGCGCCATTACGAGAGCCTCGTTAAAGAAGGTGTTCCGTCAGGCCGAAGAAGGCAAGTTGCAAGAACTCACCTTTATGGATTTGGACGAGGAGTTGGTCGAACGTCAACTCGAACGCGAACGTGCGTCTCGCAAATCGGGCCCGTTGCCCGAAGCCATGATGCGCGATGCGACCATGCGACAGTAAAGGGTAAGGAGTGCAGACAAAATGCAAGAAACAAAAGTTCGCTTTTATCAAACCGGCACCTTTACCGTGGGCAACCGACTGCTCAATCCCGGCGAGCGTACCGTGCAATCGTCCGTCGAGCGTTTTAACGCTCTGAATTCCGGTCACCGCGCCTGCCAGGGTTGCGGCGAAGCTTTGGGTGCGCGTTATGCGGTGGACGCGGCAGTCGACGCTTCCAAGGGGCGCTTGATCGCCACCAATGCGACGGGGTGTCTTGAAGTGTTTTCCACTCCTTATCCGGAATCGGCTTGGCAGTTACCGTGGTTTCACTCGCTTTTCGGCAACACCGCAGCTGTGGCAACCGGTATGGCTGCAGCAGCACGCGTGCGTGCCAAGAAAACGGGAACCGAACCCGTGCGCGTTTTGGCGATGGGCGGCGACGGCGGTACGACCGATATCGGTTTCGGGTGCTTGTCGGGGATGTTTGAACGCAACGACGACGTGCTCTACATCTGTTTTGACAACGAAGCGTATATGAATACGGGCGTGCAGCGCTCGTCGGCGACGCCGCCGGCGGCCAGAACGGCGACCACGATGCCCACGGCAGGATATCCGGGCAACACGTTCGGGCAAGGTAAAAACGTGCCTGCCATCGCGATGGCCCACGGCATTCCTTATGTGGCAACGGCTACTGTTGCCGATTTGCACGACTTGGAACGCAAGGTACGCAAAGCGATGTCGATCAACGGCGCGCGTTACCTGCACATCTTGGTGCCTTGCCCCTTGGGCTGGGGCGCCGCATCTGCCAAGACGATCGAATTGGCGCGTTTGGCGCACGAAACGGGCATTTTCCCGGTGTTTGAAGCCGAGTACGGCGAAGTCACGCAGGTGTTGCCGATTCGTCGCAAGCAGCCGGTGGAAAACTATCTGAAGTTGCAAAAGCGCTTTGCGCACTTGTTCGGCAAGAAAGGCAGTCCCGAAACGCTGTTGCGTTTGCAGGCTATGGCTGATCGAAATATCGAAAAATACGGACTGATGGACGAAGATGACCAACGTCGCGATATTCCCGTGCCCGAACAGGGTGAAGAACGTCATCACGTTTTCTAAAAAGGGGAGCACAGGAGAAAATGACACAGAAGAATCAACCCTTTGCCATTACGTTGGATGTCGGCTCGTCCTTGGAAAACAGAACCGGTACGTGGCGTACCGTCAAACCTGTTTACGTCAATCGCCTGCCTCCTTGCAATGCCAAGTGCCCGGCCGGCGAACAGTGCCAGGCTTGGCTTTTTAAGGCTGAGTCGGGCGACTACGAAGGCGCATGGCGCCGTATCGTCGAAGATAACCCGATGCCGGCATGTATGGGGCGCGTGTGCTATCACACGTGCGAAACGGCTTGCAACCGCGGCGGGCTCGA
>JAUNOJ010000128.1 GCA_030531135.1 Sutterellaceae bacterium
GAAGAACGAAGCCTGAACGAAGCCCTTTTGCGCAAGCTCACCGCCCGCGAACAGCAGGTGTTGGAACGCATCACCGCAGGTCGCCTCAATAAGCAGATTGCCGACGACTTGGGCATTTCCATTAAGACGGTGGAAGCACACCGCGCCTCCATTATGGATAAGACCAATTCTGGCACCGTTGCCGATTTGATGCGCGTGGTTTTGGGTGCAGGCATCACGCCGCCCAAGGACATCTGATTTTTTCATCAGAGAACCTTAAAATTCGTCTGCTAATCTGACGGCGCACTTCTTCTTTCGGGAGTGCGCCGTAATCCGTCTCTTTATTTCGCATACGCAACTATTCACTCATGACGCAAGCTTACTTTTTGGTTCCGGGACTGTTACTTGACGAATCGGTACATAGTGCCATCTCGGAAAAGTCGCTTGCGTTAGCTTCCGAACTGTCGTCATCCTTGACTGGCGACCCTTTGATGCAAGAATTGGGCACGGGTGTTTTTTCTCGCTCGGGGCACCTTTGCTGGCTGTGGTCTGTGTTGATGAAGCGAACCTTGCCGCCGCAAACGGCCGCCTATGCCTGGCCCGTGGATCAGGGGCCGCAATTGTGTTCCAACGACGTGTTTCGCCTGTATCCGGTGAATAAGAGCGAAGACGGTGTTATTACGTCGGTAACGTTGACGGAAGAGGTGGTCGAAATCTTTTATAAGCTGATCACACCCGTTTTCGATACTTTGGGCTTTAAGTTGCAGCGCTGGGACAAGGTGTTTTACCTCACCCGCAAAGACAACTGGGGTGTAGCTTTGCGTCCCTTTGAAGCGCTTGTCGGTCACGCGCGCGATCTTGCCCTTGATATCGAAGGTTTGGCCGAGGACGCCATGCAAAAAGAAGCGCAGCGTCTCGCGGCCGTCAAAGTCTTTGAAACGGTGGAAAGCGTTTTAAATCAAGCAAAGATTGAAGTCGGGGGTACTTCTGTCAACGCCTTGTGGATCGACGGCGCAAGCCGCTATGCCAACGTTTATCCGCCAACCACCATTCGCAGTGTGTTAACCGACGACGCGGCCGTTTTCGGCTGGGGTTTGGCTGCCGGCATTCTCAATCACCGATTGGGTAAAACGACGGGCGCCCTCGATTGGCCCTCGGACGCGCCGAGCGGCGAGCGCATTGCCGTCATCGACAACCTGTATGAAGCGTGGCTTGCGCGCGATTGGAATCGCTGGCAGGAAAAATTGCCTGACGTTGTCGAGCAAATCAAACTTTTAAGCGAATCCGCGCGCAAAAAGGGTTGCGATCAAGTCTTGATCGTGGCTTGCGGCAACGCAACGACGGTGTCGATTCCTAAAAAATTGACGCACCCCAAGTCGCTTCTTGCGCGATTTTCGGCCAATAAAAAATTGGATGCCGCCCGCTGGCTTTTCTGCGGCAACTCTCAAACTGTGAAGTCGGAGGACTGATTGTGATCACTCGCTTTGCCATTCGTTCCTACGACAAGATGAACTTCGAGCGCTTGGAGCACGCCGGCATCTTGCGTCCTATTGCGCAAGCTCTTGCCGCGCGCGGCATTACGTGTCCGGAAGATTTGCTCGAAGATTGGAAAGCCTTGATTCCGCCCACACTCTTGGAAGGCACTCAGAAAGCGGCGCAGATTTTGGCCGATGCCATTGCCGCCGACAAACCCATGACGGTGGTGGCCGACTACGACTGCGACGGTGCAACGGCTTGTGCCATTGCCGTACGCGGCCTTCGCATGATGGGCGCGCGTGTGAACTACATCGTGCCCGATCGCTTTAAGTTCGGCTATGGACTGACGCCTGCCATCGTCGATTTGGCTTCGCAATTAAATCCCAAGCCCGAAATCATCATCACGGTCGATAACGGCATCGCGAGCGTCGAAGGCGTCAAACGCGCCAAAGAATTGGGCATTGATGTTGTCATTACCGACCATCATTTACCGGGCGACGAATTGCCCGAAGCCGCCTGCATCGTCAACCCCAATGTGAAAACCTCGGCTTTTGCCAGCAAGTCGTTGGCAGGGTGCGGCGTGATGTTTTACGTACTCTTGGCACTGCGTGCCGAGATGCGAACTCGTGGCATTTACGATGTCAAAACGCAGCCCAGACTCGATCAGCTCTGCGATTTGGTGGCCTTGGGCACCGTCGCCGACGTCGTAAAGCTCGATCAAAACAATCGCGTCCTAGTCGCGCAAGGCTTGCAACGCGTGCGCCGCGGCATGTCGCTACCCGGCATTCAAGCTTTGTTTGAAGTGGCAGGGCGCTGTACGGCACTGGCCACCGCGCGCGACTTTGCTTTCGGCATTGCTCCTCGCATCAATGCCGCCGGACGATTGACCGAAATGGGCGTGGGGATCGAATGCCTGTTGGCAGACGACTATCGCACCGCTTTTAATTTTGCCCAAGAGTTGGACAATCTCAACAAAGAGCGTCGCGACTTGGAAGGCAGCATGCAAACGGATGCCGTGGACAGAATCAGCCACATGGATTGGCAGCATTTGAGCACCATCACCCTTTTTGAAGAAGATTGGCATCAAGGTGTGGTGGGCTTGGTTGCCAGCCGCGTCAAAGAAAAAACGCACCGCCCCGTGATTGCTTTTGCGCGCGACGAAAACGATCTTTTAAAGGGCTCGGGTCGCTCGATCGAAGGCGTGCATTTGCGCGACGCCTTGGATTGGGTGAGCAAACGCTCTCCCGACTTGATCGAGCGCTTCGGGGGCCATGCGATGGCGGCGGGGCTCACGATCAAAGCCTGCAACATTGCCCGCTTTACCGAACTTTTTGAAGAGGCCGTCACGCAAATGGTCGAGCCCGAAGTGTTCGATCGCGTGGTGTATGTGGACGGTGCGTTGAGCCCCGAAGAAATCACTTTCCCCCTGATCGACGCCATGCAAAACCGCATCTGGGGTCAGGGGTTCGAACGTCCGCTTTTTGCCAACGACTTTACGATTCTCTCCCAACGTGTTTTAAAAGACACGCATCTCAAGCTCATCGTCGACTTGGCAGGCAATCGATTCGAGGCGATTTATTTCCGCCGCAACGAACCGTTGCCTACGCATATTCGCTTAGCGTATCGTCCCGAAGTCAACGAATACCAAGGACGCCGCTCGATTCAGCTTATTGTGGAAGCGGCCGAAACACCCGCCTGATTCCGCTGTCTTAAGAGACAAAATTTCGCGCTCCGTAAAGTTATGTAAACGAGAATGATTGCTATTTACACCGTGCGAAATTTATGACATCATTGAGCCGATTTTTTTAACTTCGAGCTCATCAAAAGTTGCTCGCCATCTCTGCCATTGAACGGACTGTCGGATGACGAAATCAACCCTCATTCTTCTTTTACTGACTAGCGTCGTTTCGGCCGTCTCGCTTTTGGTGGGTGCGGCCGATATCAGCTTTACTCAGCTTTTTACCGATCCGGAAGCGTTGGAAATTTTGCTGATTTCTCGGCTTCCCCGCCTTTTGGCCATTTTGTGCACGGGTGCCGGCATGAGCATAGCCGGGCTCATCATGCAGCAGCTGTGCGCCAACAAGTTTGTCTCTCCCACTACGGGTGCGACAATCTCGTCGGCACAATTCGGCATTTTGATTGCACTGCTTTTGTTGCCCGACTCCGGCATCTGGGGGCGCGCCGCCTTTGCGTTTGCCGCCGCCGTTTTGGGCACTTGGATCTTTGTCTGGTTCATTATGAAAATGCCGATGAAGGATCCCGTGATGGTGCCGCTCGTGGGCATTATGTTCGGTAACGTCATCGGCGGCGTCACGAATTTTCTTGCCTTTCGCTTTGATATGACCCAGGCCCTTTCCACTTGGATGGTGGGGCACTTCTCCTTGGTACTGCGCGGCAATTTCGAGTTGGTTTATTTGGCGCTACCTCTGGTTGCCATTGCCTTTATCTTTGCCAAGCACTTCAATATCGTCGGCATGGGCAAGGATTTTTCACGCAATTTGGGCGTGAATTACAACCTCGTGCTCTTTATGGGTTTGACCATTGCCGCCATGATTACGGCAGCGGTGGTCACCGTTGTCGGAGCGATTTCTTACATCGGCTTGATCGTGCCCAACGTCATTGCGCTTTTCAAAGGCGACGATTTGCGTGCCACCCTGCCCGATACCGCGCTATTCGGGGCGCTGTTTGTGTTGCTGTGCGACTTGATCGGTCGCGTCATCATTGCGCCCTATGAGTTGCCCATTGAGCTCATTGTTGGCTCGGTGGGAAGCCTTCTCTTTATTGCGCTCATTTTCTATCGTTTGAATTTCGGACGTCGTGCCATGACCAAAGACCGCTTGTTGCAGCTCTTTGGGCTGACGAAGGACGCACGTGCCGGCTGCTGCGGAGGTGTGCGATGAATACCGTACAAGTCAAACGCAATCGCTATATCAAAATCACGTTGGGCATACTCACGGCCCTGACGCTTTTATTCATCCTGTTGTATCAGTTTGCGTTTGTCAATCCCAAGTTTTTCGACTACGCCATGAGCATTCGCACGCCGCGTTTGGCCGTGATGCTTATTGCCGCATTTGCCATTGCCTCGGCCTCCATGGTGTTTCAAACGGTCATTCGCAATACGATTGTGACGCCGTGCCTTTTGGGGATGAATTCCCTTTATGTTTTGATTCATACGGGCGTGGTCTTTTTCTTGGGCTCGGGTAGCGAATTTGCCACCGACCCCTTGCTTTCTTTCGGCATCGACTTGGCCGTGATGAGCGTGGTGGCTTACTTGATCTACAACACCGTGTTTGAAAAAACGGGCGGCAACGTTCTCTACATTCTCTTGATCGGTACGGTGCTCTCGACCTTTTTCTCGAGCACGCAAACGTCTTTAACCCGCATCATGGATCCCAACGAGTACGACGCGCTTTTGAATTCCTTGGTCGCCAACTTCACCAATGTCAACGCCGCGGTCATCATCCCGGGCGCCGTCATGCTCTTTGTGGTGGCGTGGTTTTTGCGCAAAGATTTGGCCATTTTGGACGTGTTGAGCCTCGGGCGAGAACAGGCCGTCAACTTGGGCGTGGATTACTCCAAATCAATTCGGCGCTTACTGTTGGGTGTGGCGCTTTATATCGCCATTGCCACGGCGCTCGTGGGCCCCTTGTCGTTCTTGGGCTTGATTACGGCCAACCTTTCGCGACAGCTCTTTAAGACCTACAAGCACACGACTTTGATCGCGGGCAGCGTCCTGGTCGGCATGGTGATTTTGGCTTCCGGCCAATTCATTGTGGAGCACATTGCGCTTTATCGCGTGCCGGTGAGCGTTTTCATCACCATCGGCGGCGGTCTTTACTTCCTTTATTTGATTTTGACGAGCAACCGTCGTTAACCCCGAACAGTATTTAAAAAACGGATTTTCAGATGATCAGCATTCGAGGTCTTCAAAAATTTTACGACGACAAACCCGTCGTTGATGATGTTTCCATTGAGTTTCCGCATCAAAAAGTCATTTCGATGATCGG
>JAUNOJ010000129.1 GCA_030531135.1 Sutterellaceae bacterium
TGCATACCAACCTTGTAGAGATCGTTAAGGCTTAAAGGGAGAGACGAAATGACACAGTATGGTTTTTATTTCGACGCCAGTCGTTGCACCGGGTGTAAAACCTGCATGATCGCTTGTAAGGACAAGCGCGCCACGTCGGCCGGTATCAATTTGCGAGAAGTTAAAGAGTACACCGGCGGTCAATGGAAGAAAAATGCCGAAGGTTGCTGGGAGCAAGATGTCTTTGCTTACTATGTTTCGGAAGCTTGCAACCATTGCGACAATCCGGCTTGCGTGAAGGTTTGTCCCACCAAGGCACACTTTAAGCGCGCCGAAGACGGTCTGGTCGTGATCGATGCGGCCAAGTGCATCGGTTGCGGCATGTGTGCCGTCGCTTGCCCCTACGGCGTTCCGCAGTTGGACAAGAGCGCTCACAAAATGCGCAAGTGCGACGGTTGCGTGGATCGCACCTCACAGGGCGGCAACCCCGTTTGCGTGGAAAGCTGTCCGGAACGCGCCCTGGAATTCGGCGACATCGAAGTGCTTCGCAAGAAGTACGGCAAGGCCGATGCCTTTGCGCCGTTACCCTCGGGTGAAAAGACCAAGCCCAGCTTGGTGATCAAGCCCTGCACCGGCGCCAAGCCCGCAGGCTTTGAAGGCGGCTCCGCACACCGCTTCTAAACGAGGCGACAACACTGTAAGAGGATGAAGTCGTTTATCCTCGCCCATCGGACGAATGCTTCGACACCGGGAGCATTCGTCCTTTTTTGTCATCACAATGCGACAATCGGGCAACCTTTATCGTTTCTTGCGCTCTATGATCGTTGTCATCGATTGATTTTTTTCGGAGACAATTCATGACGCGTGTTCTTGTCCTTAACGCTCATCCCGACACTGCCGCTTCCACGGCCAATGCCCGCATTCTCGAAACATTCCAAAAGCTCATGCCCGAAGCTCAAATTCGAACGCTTGCACAAAAGCTCGGCAGCAACGGCTTTGACATCGCCGCCGAACAACAGGCCTTGGTGGAAAGCGACGTCATCGTTTGGCAATTCCCGGTGTACTGGTACTCGGCACCGGCATTGATGAAAAAGTGGATTGACGACGTTTTCACTCACGGTTTTGCCTACGGTTCCGAAGGGACGGCTTTGCACGGCAAAAAGCTCGTTTTGTCAATGACGACCGGGGCACCTCAATCCGAATATTCGCATGAAGGCTCCATGCACTTTACTCTGGAAGAATTCCTGCCGCCCTTTGTACAAACCGCCAATCTATGCGGCTTGCTTTACCAAACGCCCGTTGTCTCCTACGGCATGATGTATATTCCGGGCGTCAACACCGACGAACAAAAGCAATTGGTCTTGCAAAAAGCCGACGAGCACGCTCATCGTCTGTTTGAAGCTGTTCGCTAAAAAGTACCGCTTGCGCCGTCGAGCAAAAAATTTCGGGCACCCGAAAAGAGTGCCCGAATTCTTTTTTGTTTTGTGCGTTGGCGCTTGGCTTACATGAAGTCGTACCCGGCCAAACGTGCGTAATGTGCGGTGGCTTTCAAAAAGCCCTGCTTGCTGCCGCAGTCAAAACGCTGACCTTCGAAGCGATGGGCATAGGTCTTGCCTTCGCCCAACATGGAGGAAATGGCATCGGTCAACTGGATTTCGCCGCCGGCACCGCGCTCGACGCATTCGAGTGCTTTGAAAATTTCGGGCTCCAACACATAACGTCCGATCACGGCCATATCCGAAGGCGCATCCTTGGGATCGGGTTTTTCAACGATGTTGCGCACGCAAGAGGTGGTCAACGCTTCGTTGTCCACACCCACAATACCGTACTTGGAAGTGTCTTCGTGGGGCACGTTCTGAACGGCCAATACATTGCCGCCGCCTTGCGCGGCACGGGCATCGATCAATTGACCGAGTGCGCTTCTTTCCGTGCTGTAGATAAGATCGTCAGCCAAAATCACGCCGAAGGGTTCGTCGCCCACCACGGGACGCGCACACAAAACGGCATGCCCCAGACCGAGCGGTTCGGGCTGGCGGATATAGATGAAATTGACGCCGGCAGGCGTAATGGAGTGCACCAAATCCAACAGTGCCGTCTTGCCCTTGGCGATCAAGTCGTTTTCCAATTCGGGACTCTTGTCGAAATGATCTTCGATCGAACGCTTGTAACGGCCGGTAATAAAGATCATGTCGGTGACGCCGGCTTTGGCCGCTTCTTCAACGGCGTATTGAATCAGGGGCTTGTCGACGACCGGCAACATTTCTTTGGGCATTGCCTTGGTGGCAGGCAAAAAACGCGTGCCGAGACCGGCAACCGGAAAAACAACCTTGCGAACGGGCTTCATGTATCTCTCTTTGTGAAAACTTTGCAAAACCCCGGCGCACAAGTGCCGTAACACTTGCCGTGAGGCTCTACAATATTCGGATTCTGTCTACCGAAAGAAAGTTTTTTCTTTTCGGTCAAACTTAGATTTTACTCAGCAATGGATCAAAACGACATTTACGCCGTGGGCGATGTACAAGGGTGTCTGGAAAGTCTCGAGGGGCTTTTGGAGCAAATCCCCGAAAATGCACGTATCGTTTTCGTCGGCGACATCATCAACCGAGGCCCGCAATCGCTGGAAAGCCTGCGTTTTGTCAAGCGTCTTGTTGAAACGGGGCGCGCCGTCGACACGGTTTTGGGCAATCACGACTTGCATCTTTTGGCCGTAGCTGCGGGTGCCGGCAAAGTGCATCGCAAAGATACGATCGGCGAAATTTTAACCGCCCCCGACTGTCGGGAGTTGTTGGACTGGTTGCGCGCTCGACCTCTTTTGCTCGAACTCGACGACACTGTGTTCGTGCACGCCGGCATTCCGCCCAAGTGGTCGATGAAAGAGGCCAGAAAATATGCGCTTGAAGTACAAACGGCGCTGAAAAGCGATCGTTGGAAAGAATATTTGGCCGGCATGTACGGCAACGACACCGATCCCAAAGCCGACGGCGAAACGCAAAGAATGCGCGCGATTCTCAACGGCTTTACCCGCATGCGCTATTTCGATGCCCAAGGCAACATGGACTTTGATCCGAAAATGGGACCCAAAGACGCTCCCAAGGGCTTGACGCCATGGTTTGACTGCAAACGCAAGGTCAAGCGCACGATTTGTTTCGGACACTGGTCGACCTTGGGGTTGTTGATGCGCGACAATGTCATTGCCATCGATACGGGGTGCTTGTGGGGAGGATCGTTGACAGCCGTTCGCATTCGCGATCGCCGCATCTTGACCGAACAATGTCCGCAGTGGGCGGCTCCCGCCTGCTAAATACGAACGAAACTGAAGATAAGAGTTTTTTGTGACGCAAACTAACGCTCCATTCGACCTTTCCAAGGGCCGAGCCGAGGCAACGAACATTCGCATTCGCGGCGCGCGGCAAAACAATCTGAAAAACATCGACTTGGATATCGTTCCGGGCACCTTCAACGTCATCACGGGTCCCTCGGGTTCGGGTAAAAGTTCTTTGGCATTCGATACGCTTTATGCCGAAGGGCAGCGCCGCTACGTTGAAACCTTCAGCGCCTACGCCAGACAGTTTTTGGACCGTTGCGACCGCCCCCAAGTCGATATGATCGACGGAGTGCCGCCGGCAATTGCCATCGAGCAAAAAAACACGGTTCGTACATCGCGCTCCACCGTGGGGACGATGACCGAACTCAACGACCACATCAAGTTGCTGTTTGCGCGACAATCCGATTTGTATTGCGGCAGTTGCGGCCGAGCGGTACGCGATATGCCGCCGCAAGCGATGTTTGACGACATGAAAACTTGGGCGGCGCAATTGGGCAACCCCCGCATTGCAATCGCCTTTACCGTCAAGGTTCCCTCGAATTTGGACGTCGAAGTCGCCAAAAACGGTCTGAGTGCGCAAGGCTTTACGCACATTCTCGATGAAAAGAAAGACCGAGACGCCACACTGCTGTCGGTCGCCTCCGACCGTTTCCGCCTGGATCGCGTCTCGCACGCCCGCGGCGTCGAGGCCTTTGAAAAGGCACTGGAAAAGACGCAAAATCAATATGTCGACGTTTTTGCCGTCGACGACGAAGGACAAACGCACACCCGCCCGTACGTCTCGGGATTGACTTGCGCCTTTTGCCATCGAACGTATCAGGAGCCGTCGGCTTCGCGTTTCAGTTTCAATACGCCCGTCGGCGCCTGTCCGAGATGCCGAGGCTTCGGCAAAACCTTGGATGTGGATATGGGCTTGGCGATTCCCGACGAAAACCTGTCGCTTGTCGAAGGTGCCGTCAAACCCTGGAAAAAGACCGGCAAACATGCCGAGTGCTACACCCATATGCTGGCGTGCGCCAAGCGAGATAAGATTCCGACTGCAATCCCATTTAAAGACCTCTCGCCCAAAGAAAAAGATTGGGTAATCAACGGAGAACCGGGCTGGAGCGGCAATTGGTCGCGTCAGTGGTTCGGCGTTCGCAAATGGTTTGAGTGGGTGGAAAGTCAGGCCGGCTACAAAATGGGCATGCGTATGTTGCTGTCCCGCTATCGGTGCGAAACGATCTGCCCGGAGTGCAACGGTGCCCGACTCAAGCCTGAAGCGCTCTTTTGGCGCGTCGGTTCGCTTCAAGCCGCCGACTCGACCTTAAACGCTCAAACCGATCGCATCGGCACCTACAAGCGCTTTCAGCCGGCCGGCATGAAGCCGCAGGCGATTGAAAAACTCGATGAGACGCCGGGGCTCACTGTTCAGGATTTGATGCTGCTGCCGATCACGCGATTGCAGATCTTTTTCCAAGCACTGAAAAAAGAGGCCAAAGACGAAGCCTGCACGATGGTCATTGACGAAATCGTCGCTCGCCTGAATTACTTATGCGACGTAGGCTTGGGTTACCTGACGCTCGGTCGCCAAAGCAAAACGCTCTCGGGCGGCGAAGTACAGCGCGTCAACCTCACGACGGCTTTAGGCACCAATCTGGTCGATACGCTTTTCGTATTGGACGAGCCCTCGGTGGGATTGCACCCCAGAGACATGGATCGCGTCAACGCCATCATGCGAAAAATCAAAGACACGGGCAATACCTTGGTCGTAGTCGAGCACGATCCTCAAGTTATGACGGCTGCCGACAGAATCATCGACATGGGGCCGGGCGCGGGTACCGCAGGCGGATCCGTCGTTTACGACGGCTCCGCTCACGACATTCGTCAGTCCGAGTCTTTGACCGGCTTGTATTTGCGCGGCCAATTGAAGACGGACAACTACCGACACGTCCCCAAGTCGAGCTTTAGCGGCTGGGCCGGTGTGATCGGCGCCCGCGAACACAATCTCAAAAATGTCAATTTCCAATTCCCGATCGGCGCCATGACCGTTGTCACCGGCGTATCGGGTTCGGGCAAATCGACACTGGTCTCCGACGTTTTGGTTCCCGCATTTAAACGCAAAATGGGCGGCACGGTTGCTGCCGGCGCACACGACTTTGTGCGAGGCGCC
>JAUNOJ010000130.1 GCA_030531135.1 Sutterellaceae bacterium
CCCCCTTGCGGGGCATTAAAAAAGAGCAACTCAATTTGCGTTGCTCCGACTTGTTGTCGCTGCTTTGTTTCGGCTGTATCGTTCAGCGAGGTTGCGCATTATGAAGAGGTTTTTTGAGCTTGTCAAGCGTATTTTGAAAAATTTTTCTTTCCCTCTTTTCAACCCCAAGATCTTGTTATTTGTGACGTTGCAAAACCGACGATTGCAGTTCTTCCATCGTGTTGAAGTTATCGAATTCGCTCAAGTCGTCAAATTCCACCCATTGCACATGCATGGACTCGAGCCAACCGCGGACACGATGCTCGCCTTTGGCTAAAAATGTTTCGATGTCTTTTTCCGTTTCTTTTCGAGTCATCATAAAGACCGGTTGCTTATAACCCTGACTGACGGCTGCGGCACATTTCAGACTCGGATTGTCGACAAAGGCTTGATATAGCTTTCGCACGTAATCTTTGCCCACATAAGGACTGTCACACGGTGCCGTGACGAAAAAATCTGCGTCTGTAACAGACATTGCCGACATGATTCCGACCAAGGGACCGGGATAACCTTGCATCTTGTCGGTCACAACGTCAAAACCCAACGCACGATAATTTTCCAAACTGCGATTGGCGCTCACCACGATTTTGTCGACCTGAGGTTCGATCGCATCAATCACCGTTTCAACCAATGTTTTGTCCTTAAAGGCAACAAGCCCTTTGTCTACGCCGCCCATTCGCGTCGCGGCGCCGCCCGCCAAAATCACCGCACAGATCTGCGGTTTTTCTTCCGTTAAGCCCATTTGCGTTTGCATCGTTTGAGTCCTAAGCCTTTTTGTCCATGTGTCAAAGTCGGTTTTGCCGTATTATGCCCATATCCGATTTACTTCACTGTCTTTTGTTACTTTATGTCGAACGCAGCACAAACCCTGACCGTCGATCAGGCACGAGGATACATCATCGAAAACCTGCCGCGCATGCCTGCCGGCCAATACGTACTTTTGCATGAAGCATTAAACCGCGTCTGCGCAAAAAAAGTCGTCAGCGCCTATCAAATTCCCGCCTATGACAACTCCGCCATGGACGGCTATGCCTTTAAGTATTCCGATGCCAAAGCGTTGGGCGACGGACGTATCACTTTGCCCGTCATCGGTGTGAGCCTTGCCGGGCAACCCTACCACGGCAAAAAGACCAACCCCGTCGGCGCTGTGCGTGTGACGACAGGCGGTTTTGTGCCGCCCGAGTACGACACGGTCATTCCCTACGAAAAGACGCAGTTCACCGACACGGAGGTCACGTTTGATCCGGCCGACATCAAACAAGGCGCCAACATTCGAAAGGCAGGCGAAGAAATCAACAAGGGCGACGAAATCCTCAGCGTCGGCACGCGACTCAATCCGAGTCATATCGCCCTTCTGGCTTCGGTGGGCGTGGATCGCGTCATGGTATACGACCGCTTGAAAGTGACGTTGATTGCTACCGGCGACGAACTCTCCGAACCCGGTCACCCCTTGTCCAAGTGCGGTGTTTTCAATTCCGGCGCACACGGTCTCATTGCGCTTCTAACCGGACTCGGTTGCGACATCCAGTATGAAGGCATCGTCAAAGACGATCCCAATATGGTGGCTTTAAAACTGCGTCAAGCCAAAGAAAACGGCCACATCATCCTCATTACCGGAGGCGCGGCCGACAGCACTGCCGACTACGCGCATCAGCAACTCGCCCTTTTGGGCGAAATCGCACCTTGGACGATCAATATGCGCCCGGGGCGCCCCATGCGTTTTGCAAAACTCGGCTCCAAGCCGGTGTTTTTGTTGCCCGGCAACCCCGTGGCCAGCTTCGTCACCTTCCTGGAGTTTGCCGCCGGCGCCATCCGTTACATGCAGGGTCAAAACGCAGATCTGTGGCCTCTGACGCAGCGCGCCGTGGCCGGTGTCGACATCAAGAAGAAAAAGGGGCGCGCCGAATTCATGCGCGGCAAGCTCACGGGCTACTATCAGGCCGCACCCGTGGTTGAACCCTTGGGCAATCAAAGTTCGGCATCTTTTACTTCGATGTCTCAAGCCGAAGTCATTATTTGTCTCGATGCCGAAGACGATATCATTCACAAGGGCGATCGCGTCAAGATTCAGCTATTGAGCACCGTGTACTGATCGATCCTTTGACTTGATTCGAAGAAGAAAACGCACCGCTCGAAACCGAGTCGGTGCGTTTTGTTTTGGTGTTGAGCTCACACGAACTCAATGCTCGGACTTGACGACGTCGCCCGTTTGAACTTCGGAAGGCGTCTTGTCCCAAGAAGGCGTTTGATGCCTGCGTTTGGCATCGAACCGCAAACCTCGGCGCGGCCCTCTGCGCACACGCACCTGGGGTTCGGGCAAAGGCTCGAACGTGACGCTGTCGAGCTCTTCGGGCGACGGTTCTTCACCTGCTTGCTGCATGGCAAAGAGATCGCGCGGATCGATTTCGGCCTCGCGAATGATGTTGCCTTCCAAATCGACGATACCGCGGTAACCCACGGCACGAACGACCATGCCTTTATAGGTGCCGTAGACGCGATCTTCGTGTTGGTGTCCGTGAAAAAGCCAGCGCACCCCCAGGTTTTTGGCCAAGCGATCGATGGCGTCAAACCCTTTTTTATGGCACCCCGCGGCCTCATGCGTCACCAATACGTCGGCATGCTGTTTGGAGAGCCCCTCGTAAACGCTCGGGAAAATCGACGAGCGATGGCGACGCGGCAAGCCCCCTCGCCACAAATTGGCTTTGGGGCTGCGACGCACAAAGCTTGACGCCGAGCGATAGTTGGGCTCTTCGTCGGGCATCCAGATTTGACCTCTGAACACCCCGCCGAGTCCGGCAATGCGAATGCCTGCAACACTGCCGACTTTGCCGTGCAGGTTGTGACCGGCCAAGGGGCCATGCCAAAGCCGATCGTAAAACTCCTCGGTATCGGTATCGTGATTGCCCGGAATCCACCAAACTTCGGTCAATTCCATCGCACGCTTGAGCAACACGCTGATATCGTCGTGCGGTTGCAAGTCTCCCAGCAACACAATCGCATCGGGTCGATATTCTTCGACCGTGCGATTGATGTATTCAAATTCGCCGTGCGGGTCGCCGCAGAAAAACACTTTGGGCAGCGGACGGTTAATCTTCTTCGGTATGCGATTACTGAAGTAGCGACGGCGGCGATTTTTACGGGAAGCGCTCGATGATCCGTTCGAACTCATTGTGCGCTGTCGACGTCGTACTTCGCGAGCGCCGCTGCCAGCTCTTGTCGTACGTAGTCTTTAAGCGTTTCGGGCATCACGACCTTGGCGTGGCTGCCCAAACCGATCACGCGCGTGGCGAGTTCGGGTTCCTTGGCAAAAGGCACCTCAAGCGTCATGGAGCCGTCGTCGTGGAAAGTCGTCTTTTGATCTTCATGCCAAACTTCGTTACGAACGTAAGGCGTCATCACTTCGTCGACTTCGATCACGGCCGTCTGACGTTCTTCCTGTTTGCCCGAGAAAATGCCGTAGGTGCGATCAAACTGTTCTTCGATATCGCGCATAGCCACGACCTTGCAACGCTTGGTCATGATTTCGGCAGCACGAATATTTTCGATCGAGAAGGTCTTCAGAGAATCCGTCGTATGGCACCAAGCTTCGACATACCAGCGGTGGCGGTAGTTAACCATACGCAAAGGACTGATTTCGCGATCGCTTTCGGTGCCGCGCGTACGCGTAAAGTACGTCATGCGCAAGCGGCGACGCAGGCTCAAAGCCTGGCCGACGGCCTGAAAGTACGGCAATTCGGGGGCTTTGAATTGCGGGTTGATCACCTTGACGCGACGCAACAATTCCTTGACTTCGATCTTTTCGGCCATCACCATGGAGAGCAAACGCGCTTTGATGGGGCGCATTTCGCCCGCCAACAAACTCGCGGGCTGCGCCTCGAGCTTGTCGAACATCTGATAGACCGACAGGAGCACCGTCATTTCATCGGGCGTATACCAAGCCGCCGGCAGTTCGGGTCTGAATTTGGCGATCTTTTTGCTCGTGGCCTTGGTTTCGTGCGAATAGTAGTAGCCGTTTTGTGCGCGCGTATAAACAATCGGCGCACCGAGCTGATCGCGCAAATAGCGCAAGTCGCGTTTTAAAGTCGGTGCGGAGCATTGAACTTCCTTCAGAAGGCGATCGAAATTGACCAAGCCCTCTTTCTGAAGCAGTTCGTCAATCAATGCCAGTCGCATCGAAAAAGACAAATTGGATTTCATGATAGAAAAATTCCCAAAAACTTAAGTTGTAAGCATTATATTGCAAACTACCTAATTCCCCACAGGTGTCGGGGAAAGTTGGGAAATGTTTCGATTGTTGATCTCAAAAAACGCCCGAGGCCGATTCTATCCAATCGTCATCGGGGCGTCTTTTTGCATTCGCAACAACAATTTGTCTTGGAAAAAGCGTCAGTTGTCGTCGCGCAAAACGTCGGCACCTTCGGGAATTTTGAACGCAAAAGTCTCGGGGGCAAAAGCTGCTTGCGTTTTCACGTCGGCAAGCTTTAATTCCGTCGTCTGTCCGAAATGATCTTCCAGACGCATGGCGGCAATGGTGCCCTTTGCATCAAATCCGATATGAATGCGGCTGTAGGTCAGGTCTTCTTCTTTCGGGACGGCTTGGACCCAATGAAGCCCTTCTTTATCCTGTTCGTTATTCAGGTTGAAAAACGCGTCGATGTTGCCCGTACCGAACAGCACTGCCGCGGGCGTGGTCGAAACGGTTGCACTCAATTTTTTTACCGTGACCTGATTGAGATCGGGATCCCAAATCCAAAGGCTCGCGCCGTCGGAAACAATGCTTTGCGGATAGGGTTTGACGATGCGCCAAACGAACTTGCCCGGACGCTCGAACATAAAAACGCCGTTGGCCGTTGCCTCGACGGGCTTACCTTCTTTGTCCAAAATGCGCTGCGTAAACTTGCCTTCGGCCGCTTGCGTTTGACTTGTAAACGCTTTTAAGAAGTCGACGGCGTTTGCCGTCTGCGCTGCCCAAGCGTTTGTCAAAGACAAAAGTCCTGCGGCCGCAACGGCCGCGCCCATCATCAATTCACGTCGCTTCACAGTGCGCCTCCGTCGCGTTTGACTAAAATTTCTCGTTTGCCTGCCGGATTGGGTTTGCTGACAATGCCCGCAGCTTCCATGCTTTCCAACAAATTGGCGGCTCGGTTGTAGCCGATATTGAGTCTGCGTTGCACGTAGCTTGTCGAAGCACGATTTTGTTCCAAGACAATGGCTACGGCCTGATCGTAGAGCTGATCGCTTTCGCCGCCGCGACGCCCCCCGAACAAATCGCCCGTCTCTCCGGTTGCCATTTCGGGTTCGGTGACGGCATCGATATATTCGGGTTTGCCGAGTTCTTTGAGTTTTTCCACCACGC
>JAUNOJ010000131.1:0-140 GCA_030531135.1 Sutterellaceae bacterium
GCGCTTAAAAAGGTCGACTACCGACAGATTCAAACCGATCTGACGCCGGGCGCCTGTCGCGTCAAGATCAACGCGGGCCAAAGCTTGGATTTGGGAGCGATTGCCAAGGGCTGGATCGGCACTGCTTTGATTAAGGACAT
>JAUNOJ010000131.1:150-5331 GCA_030531135.1 Sutterellaceae bacterium
AAACGCCATCGTTGATCTAGGCGGCAACGTGGCGCTTTTGGGGCAATCTACGGCCGGGCGCAAGTGGCGAGTCGGGGTGCAGAGGCCCGATGCCGAGCGCGGTACGACGATGGCGGTGATCGAAGGCAAAGACGAGTCGATCATCACGTCGGGTGCTTACGAGCGCAAGATCGAGTCCGAGGGCAAGCGCTACGGACATATTTTGAGCGTGAAAACGGGTGAACCCGTCGGAACCGATATCGGCAGCGTGACGATTGTGGACGCCGACGGCGCGAAAGCCGACGGGTGGTGCACGGCACTTTTTGCCATGGGTACTCAAAAAGCCGTGGAAATGCTCAAAAGGCACAAGGATTTGAACGCTTTTATTGTCGACGATCAGCTCAAACGTGCTTGGGTGAGCAAATCTTTGGCCGATCGCGTGACGCTTTTGGAAAATTCCATCACAATTACAGTTGTAGATTGACAAACATACTTTTTCGAGAAGAAGAAAATGACGACAGACAATCCGCGCACCATTCGCGAGATGCTTGAACCGGCCATCATGAAGGCCGGCGGTTGGGTCAATACGCACGCCCATGCAGACCGTGCATTTACGCTCTCGCCTGAAATTCTTGAAATGCGTCGCACTTGCACGTTGCAGCAGAAGTGGGATGCGCTTGATCGCTTAAAGAGCGAATCGAGCGAAGAAGACTTTTATCGTCGTTTCTCGATGTTTTTCGAGTTGATGATCAGCCAGGGTTGCCGTGCTGTGGCCACCTTTGTGGATATCGATCCGCAAACGGAAGACCGTGCCATTCGTGCCGGCATTCGTGCTCGCGAACACTATGCCGATCAGATCACGGTGAAGTTTGCCAATCAGACCTTAAAGGGCGTGATCGACCCGGAAGCCCGCAAGTGGTTCGATATCGGCTCGGAAATGGTCGACATCATCGGCGGCTTGCCCAAGCGCGACGAACGCGACTTCGGGCGCGCGGCCGAAGCCTTCGATATTTTGTTGGGCACGGCCAAAGCGCAAAACAAGATGGTGCACGTGCACGTGGATCAGTTCAATATGTCGAGCGAATACGAAACCGAAATGCTCGCACACAAAGCCATCGAACACGGCATGCAAAACCGCGTGGTGGCCATTCACGGCATTTCGATCGGCGCACACTCCAAGATGTATCGCCAGCGCCTGTACGGTTTGCTTAAGGACGCGGGCGTGATGATGGTTTGCTGCCCCACCGCTTGGATCGATACGGCGCGTACCGAAGCTATCGGCCCGATGCACAACTCCATGACGCCTGTGGACGAATTGGTCCCGGCTGGCGTGACCGTGGCTTTGGGTACGGATAACGTGTGTGACGCCATGGTGCCCTGGAGCGCAGGCGACATGTGGCACGAACTTCAGTTGTTGGCGACCGGTTGCCGCTTCGACGACTTCGATCAGCTCGTTAACATCGCAACCGTCAACGGCCGCAAGGTTTTGGGTCTGGAATAAGGGTCGGAGGCAATAAAAATGAAATTTAAACCGAGTTACACCAGCAGCATTGCCGAAGACATCATGGCCGAACGCTTGATTCGTGCTCAGGCCGTGGAATTTTTGACCGACTCCCCCATGCGTTTGAAGTCGGGTCTTATTTCCCCGGTTTATGTCGACAATCGTAAGCTTTTCTCGCATCCCGATGCTTGGATCGACGTCATTGAAACGATGGCAAGCCGCGTGGAAGAGTTCGACCTCAAATTCGATATGGTCGCCGGCGTCGAAGCCGCAGGCTCCATGCATGCCGCAGCCCTGGCCTATCGCTTGGGGATGCCCGCCATCATGGTGCGCCAAACGGCCAAGACCTACGGCAACCACTCGCGTATCGAAGGCGGCGACGTTAAGGGCAAAAACGTCTTGATTCTCGAAGACCATATCTCCACGGGTTTGAGCTGCTTGGATGCCATCAATGCTTTGCGCGACGAAGGTGCCGAGGTCACGCAAGTGATGTCGATTACCAACTACGCCATCCCCGAAACGATGCGCCTTTTCTCTGAAAAGGGGATCGATACGTTTGACGTGATCGCTTTTGAACGCGTGGTGAATAAGGCTCAAGAAATGGGCAAGATCACTGAAGAGCAAGCCAAACTTGTGTTGGAGTGGCTCAACACGCCTTGGACGTGGGCGGCCATGCACGGCATCGTGGCGACGATTCGCGAAAACTAAAGTTTTCAATGGCTACCGTTTTATATCCATCGCCCATTTTCGGCCCCGTTGTCAGTCGACGTCTGGGCCGAAGTTTGGGCGTGAATCTGTCGCCGGCCGACGGCAAGATTTGCAGTTTCGACTGCATCTATTGCGAGTGCGGTCTCAACGGCGAGCGTTTGCCCAAAACAAAGCCGCCCAAGCGCGAGCTCGTTGCACGAGAACTTGAATCGCGCTTGCAAAAAATGGTCGAAGAGGGCCAAACGTTGGACGCCATTACTTATTCGGGCAACGGCGAGCCCACGTCGCATCCCGAGTTTTTGGGTGTGGTGAAAGATACCTGTGTTTTACGAGACAAGTATTTCCCCAATGCCAAGGTGTGTTTGCTTACCAATGCCACGCATTTGGCCAAGCCCGAAATATTCGAGGCAGTCAAACTCATCGACAAGCCGTGCTTGAAGCTCGATACGGTGGACATGGACTATATTCGTCGCATCGACCGTCCCAATTGTCCGTATCGCATCGAAGACGTTTTGGAGCGTATGAAAGCTTTGGGCAAGGACGCCGTCATCCAGACGATGTTTATGAAGGGAAGTTTCGAGGGGGTGAGCGTAGACAACACGACGCCCGAATATGTCGATCCTTGGGTCAAGGCCGTGGTCGACATCAACCCTTCAGGCGTAGACATCTACACACTGGCGCGCGAGACGCCCGTGACAGGGCTCGAAAAAGTTTCCAAAGAAGAACTTGAAGCCATTGCCGACAAGGTGCGTGCTTTCGGTATCGACGTGCACTGTTTCGGGTAGTTCAAAACAGTTTCAAAGAAAAACGCTCGAGAGTTTTTTCTCTCGAGCGTTTTTTGGTTTTGATAAACAGTGCCGATTACTTGGCGGTCACGGCTTCAGACGCCGGTGCGGGATTTGTTTCCATGCGATCCGAGACTACAGCTGCAATGGCGTAGTGATTGATGACTTCGCGGGCGACCAACAAGAAGTTCAAGTAGACCTCGCAGCCTCTGACGGAAAGTTTGGCTCCCGGAATTTGGCGCAAGAGTTCGGCCTGAAGCGCATCGATTTTCTCGACGGCTTCGGCGGCGTGTTGCGCCAAGGCTTGCATATCGGCATTGCCGTCGGCACGTTCGGTAATACGCGTCAGATAGACGGACAGCGATTCGAGTTCGCTTTTTAACGTTCCCGTATAGACGCGGTGACGATTGGCAACGTGATCGGTGGCAAGCTTGGCCAAACTTTGCAGCGCACGACCTGCCTCACGCATATTCGTGTAGATACGGTAGTAGCAGTAGCGGGCATCGAAGTCGGCCTTGGACGGCGTATAGCGCGAGTTGGCCATGCCGTAGTAGAGACTTCGTTCAGCGCTCAAGGTATCGAACAGGTCGTTACATTCGCTTTTGGTCGAGCGCAATCCGGTTTCGCTGTCGGCCAAGAACTTGCGTACCAATTCGCCGTAAAGCGATACGGTCTGTTTGAGGTGTTCGGCAGACTTGGTTTCGATGATGCGAGACAGGGTTTGCGTGTCGTAACGGGTGTTGTTCTGATCGCGCAACTGATCTTCGTCATGACGGGCTTTGAGGTTGGAGCGAACTAACAGTGCAACGGAACCCACGGCCAAAATGACGGCGGCGATTTCTCCGCCCCACAGCGTCAAACCGCAGACCAAAGCAGCCAAGGTGGAGGCGGCCAGTGCGGTAATGAACCAGCCGCTGATCACGGTCAAAACACCCGAGATGCGATAAACGGCGGATTCGCGATCCCATGCGCCGTCGGCAAAGCTCGATCCCATGGCCACCATGAAGGTCACGTAGGTCGTGGACAACGGCAACTTAAGACTGGTGGCCGAAGCAATCAGAATTGCGCTCACAACCAGATTAATGGAGGCTCGGACATAGTCAAAGGGCAACGGTACTTCTCCGCGTTCAAGCGGCTTTTGCACAAATCGCGAACCGATGCCGCGGCGCATACCGGCCGGAATGATTTGACCGATCACACGATTAAGACCCAAACCCGCACGAACAATCATGCGACCGGGTAACGATGCGCCGAATTGTTCCTGCTCTCCTGCATTGGTGGCAGACAAGTTGATCGAGGTCTGAATGACGCGGTAGGCTTTGCGCGAGAACCACAAGGTCAATACCATGACCAAACCGGAAAAGAGCAAAAATGCCGTCGGTGCCACGGTGGGCTTTAAAAGTCCCGACATCATGAAGGTTTCGGCAGCTTGCCCCGATGCCGCCCATTCGCGATAGGAGTCCCAAGCGGCCAAGGGAACGCCGACAAAGTTCACCAAGTCGTTGCCGGCAAAAGCAAATGCCAAAGAGAAAGTGCCTGCAAGAATCACGATCTTAAAGACGTTGATGCCCTTGAAAAGAATCAGCAACTGGAAGAGGATCGAGAGCCCCACAAAAAGCACGGAAACGATTGTAAACGTGTGCTCTTGCATATAGGCGATCCATTCGGGACGCATGAAACTTGCGCCTTTGGCTCCCTTCATGATCAAGAAGTAAATGATCGAAGTTAAAGCCAGGCCGCCAAAAATACCGCCGATGCGTCGATACATCGCTTCAAAGTGGAAACTGAAGATGATGCGGGCGATCCACTGAACGACAGCCCCCGTCACAAAGGCAACAACCACCGAAATGAGAATACCCGAGACGATGGTCAAGGCTTTGGAGCTGTTGATGTAGTCGATGACTTGGGTAAGCGATGCGCCGTCGGCCAAAAGCGTATAAACGGCTGCGGCAACGGCACTGCCCAACAGTTCGAAAACGATGGAAACCGTGGTCGAAGTCGGCAAGCCCAACGAGTTGAAGGTATCGAGCAAAATAATGTCGGCGACCATCACGGCAAACAAAATGACCATGATTTCAGAGAAACTGAACATCTGGGGATGGAAAACGCCCGAGCGGGCAATTTCCATCATACCCGAAGAGAAGGTGGCGCCTAGCATCACGCCGATGCTGGCCACAAACATGGTGGTTTTAAACGAGGCGATTCTGC
>JAUNOJ010000132.1 GCA_030531135.1 Sutterellaceae bacterium
GCCAAACCGACGGCGTTGGGAAACGTTAAGCCCATCACTTTGACCGGATAGGTCTTGGGTGCGGGGCAAACCAAACGCACCAGCTTGGTGGCAACCGCCCAGTCGATATTGCCCATAATGAGGCCGTGAGCCGTTTCGGGGTCCAGTTGAAAAAGGCAACTGCGAATGAGTTTATAGAGCATGAAATCGGTACTCCGGATGTGGTGTTTGTAAAGAAAGCAGAACCGCTTGTTTTTCGATTCTGCTTTCCTTTTAAAGACTTCGAAATTTTACTCGAAATCGCTGTTGGAAATTTTTTACTTACTCGTGCCTTCGACGTGCGTAATCGAATCGCTTGAGGGTTTGGGTGTCGGTACACCGGCAGGTTTGGCGCCCGGCGCAATGCGCGTGACCAAGATCTGATCGATATGGCGATTTTCAATACCGATCACTTCGAAGCGATAGCCCATGTAGTCAACCTTGTCGGTGCGCTTCGGAATCTTGCGCAACATATACATCATAAAGCCCGCAATCGTCTCGTAGGTTTCTTCCTGCGGCATGCGATCAAAGCCGAAGGTGCGTTCGATATCGTCCACGGGCGTGGCACCGTCGACCAACCACGAGCCGTCGTCGCGGCAAACGATCTGCGCTTCTTCGGCAGAAACGAATTCGCCCATCACGGAAAGGAGCACGTCGTTTAAGGTGACGATACCGACCGTCAATGCATATTCGTTGACGACCACCGCAAAGTCGGTGTGCTGCGACTTAAAGACCGCGAGCATTTCTGCCAAGGTCAAGGCATCGGGCACCGAGGGCGTATTGCTGATGCAGTCGCTGTTTTTCAAAGAAATGTTGTTCTTTTTAACGACAAGCTTTAACAGTTCCTTGGAGTCGACATGCCCCACAACGTGATCGATGTCGCCATCGCAAACCAAATACTTGTCGTGCGGAAATTCCGTGATGCGATTGACGATGGTTTCATAACTGTCGTCGATATCGACCCAAACGACGCTGTCGCGGGTGGTCATGGCGCTCGGTACCAGACGGCTTTCCAAGTCCATCACGTTGGTGATGGCGGCCTGCTCGTTGGGTGCGATGAGACCTGCTTCGGCACCGGCCGCCACCGTTGCCATAATGTCTTCACTGGTGATTTTGTTGGTGGGCTTGGCAGGCAAACGGAAAAGTTTGATAAAAACTTCGGAAAGGGCATTTAAGAACCACACGAAGGGCTTTAACACCACGATCAAAAATTTCATCCAACGGATTTCAGCCACTGCCACCGCTTCGGGACTATTCATGGCAACGCGCTTGGGGATCAAGTCGGCAAAAAGCACGAAGATAAGCGTAATCACCACAAAGGAGCAGGCAAAAGACGCCGTCGTCACCATTTCGGGCGGCAAAATCAGCACAAACAGCTTCATAAACAAATCGGTCAGAGCCTGTTCGCCCACAATACCGCCCAAAATTGCTACGGCATTGATACCGATCTGCACAACGGAAAAGAAAGATGCCGGATTGTCTTTGATGCGCAAAACCAAATCGGCGCGATCGTCTCCCTTTTCCGCCTGCTGCTGCAAACGCGTGCGTCTGGCACCGGCCAGAGCAATTTCCGACATGGCAAAAAAGGCACCGGCCAAAACCAAGGCCACGATACCGGCAACATTCCACATCCAATCCATTGAGACACCCTTTATTCAGTTTTTATTATTTGTCGTGCGATTTTTTACCTGCAAGTACGAGAGCCACTTGCAATTTCACCCTTAACTGATTGATTTTATCGGCTTTTTTGGCCTTTCGCTATGTTTTGCACAGCGAAATTCAGAACTGTCCAGTCTGTCACTTCGCAAGACCAATGTCGTCTCTTCACCGAAGATCACTTTCGAAAAAATGGGGTTATTTGACTCAGACAGAATATCGTCGTCAAATAACCCACATAAAAACTTAAACCGGTTTGCTTTTGGCGTAGAGTTCGGTTATCGCATCCGAAATGCGGAGCAATTTTTTCGATTTCTATTTTCAGAAAATCAAAGCGCCTTGATACGTTCAACGGGCAAACCCGGATCGACCACAACGGCCTTCATGCCGCGCGCTTCAATGGAGGTTTTGCCACGTTCGGTACAAATGACAGTCGCACTTTGACTCATAATTTGCCCGTTAAAGAGAACCTTCCTGCCTTCGACAAAACTTGCCACCGGCTTTTGGGTTTCGTAGTCGTACACGGTGATATCGGCATCGGCCCCTACCGAAAGGTGGCCCTTGGTCGTCAAGCGCAACATGCGCGCGGGATTGAGCGACGTTTTCTGCACGAATTCGGAAAGCGTCAACACATCGAGTTTCACCAACGACAACCCCTGCGACAAAATCACATTGCGGGGAATGCAACCGCCGTCAGTCGAAATCGCATCGACCACGAAGCTGCCGTCGTCGCGCTTGGCTTGTGCCAATTCGATACGCGGCAACGGCGGATTGATGTTAAAGCTCCCGCCCACGTCGCTATCGGCCTCTTCCCACATTTTGAGCGCAACTTCGCCCGTACAAAGATCGGAATAGCCGCCTGCGTCATACACCACAAAGGCTTTGCCTGCCAAAAGTGCCTTTCGGACGCCGTCGCGATCTTCCGAAAAACCGAAGTGACGCAAGCAGTTTCCCGTTACCTTCGACTGGATTTTCCCTTGGCTGTCACACGTCAGACGCGTGCCGTTTTTGGGCGAAATATAGCTTTCGCAGAAGATATTCGGATTTTTCTTCAACGCCTCGATGGCAATGGCCGTTTCTTCCAATTCGGGTTTGATTGCTCCACGGCAATAGGCATTGATGTGCGCCAAATGTAAGGGATTTCCGGCGGCCATTTCCACTGCTTCGAGCATACCTTCGATGTTGGAGCCGTGTTCGCTCGTACCGGCATGCCATGCAACATAGGCTCGGCGCTCCAAAGCGGTCTGAATCAGTGTGGACGACACATCGGGTTTGAGCGGATAGTGCCCGCCCAAGAGTTTCACACCCAAAGCGCCGTTTGCCAAAGAAGTGTCGATCAGCTCAACCATTTCGGCTTTACTCGGCGCATTGGTTTTGAAGGTAAACGGAGGCGAAGCAAACTGCAAAATCGCCATGTTGATTCCCGTGCCGTACTGCGGAACATTGTCCAGAATATCGTCCAAGGGACCTGCCATATCCAGACATGTCGTGACCCCGTTCATGGCAAGCATTTTGGGGCCGAAGGGCGAGCCCCACATCGTGCCCAAATGCACGTGGCTGTCGATGATACCGGGCTGCAACACCAGCCCCGTAAAGTCGATCGTTTCTTTGGCTACTCCTGAAATATTCGTACCGACTTCTGCAATTTTTCCATTTTCTATTGCAACATCGTTCACACCGTCAATGCCGTTAAGGGGATCGACCACGCGAGCATTTTTCAAAATTAAATCGAACATCTTTTCTTCTCTCCTTTGCCGTGCGCCATTTGTCTGTTTTCGGGATACCCGGCCGTGACACGTTCGCTAGTCTCAATCATATTCCTTTAGAGAAGATCACGTCACCAACAGGCGATTTTCCTTAGCACGAAACTCATAGAAAAAGTAGTCACTTAGTTTTTCCATAGTTTTGTGCTGTATGGCCATTAGAGGTTTTGTATCGCCCCGTTATTCTAACGAACTAATCCCATAGAATGACACTCAGAAACCGAATGTCTTGACCACGATAACCGACATCGATTTTTCAAGTGTCCGAAAGCTTTCGATCGTCACGCGAGCCTTTCGACCGAATCCTCACAGGAGAGAGAAACCATGAAAAAATTGACCCTCATTGCCGCCGCTTTGGCCGCTCTGACTGTCGGCGTTGCCAACGCCGCTCCCGCAGAACCGATTTCGCCCGTCGAACCGGTCAAGATCACCAATCCCAAGCTCGTCGACCTCGGTCGCATGCTCTGGTTCGAACCGCGTCTGTCGCGCTCGGGCTTTATTTCCTGCAACTCTTGCCACAACTTGGCAACGGGCGGCGTCGATAATTTGAAGACCAGTATCGGCGACTACTGGGCACAGGGTCCGATCAACTCGCCCACGGTGCTCAACTCTTCCGGCCAGATCGCTCAGTTCTGGGACGGTCGTGCCAAGACCTTGCAGGAACAGGCAGCAGGCCCCATCGCCAACCCCTTGGAAATGGCTTCCACCCACGCCTTGGCCGTGGAAGTGATCGCTTCCATTCCGGGCTATCGTCCGATCTTTAAGGTCGCGTTCGGCGACGACAAGGTCGACATCGATCGCATCACCAAGGCCATTGCCGCCTTTGAAGAAACGTTGGTCACGCCCAACAGTCGCTTTGACAAGTGGCTCAAGGGCGACAAGAAGGCCATCACCTCCGAAGAATTGGCAGGCTACCAAGTCTTTAAGTCAAGCGGCTGCACGATGTGCCACAACGGCGAAAAGGTGGGCGGCTCGAGCTTCATGAAGATGGGCTTGGTCAAACCTTACAAGACCACCAATACCGCCACGGGCGTTCAGGCCGTCTCGGGCAAGGATCAGGACCGCATGACCTTTAAGGTGCCGATCCTGCGTAACGTCGAATTGACCTATCCGTACTTCCATGACGGTGCTGCTCAAACGCTCGAACAGGCTGTGGAAGTCATGGGCGACGTTCAGCTCGGCCGTCGTTACACTGCCGAAGAAGTCAAGCAAATCACGGCTTTCTTGAAGACCTTGACCGGTGATCAGCCGCAGGTCGTCTACCCGATCCTGCCGCCTTCTTCGAACGCCACTCCGATCTTCGATCCTTGGGCTAAAAAGGCTAGCAAGTAATCGATCGCATCTCGGCTCTTAGCCGACAATGACAAAAAACGGATCGTTTGCGTACAGCATTCGGTCCGTTTCTTTTTCCTTTGAGCTTTACATTCGAAACTGCGGCAAGGCACGCATAGCACAAAATCGCGTGCAATTTCAGTCATGCAACTTTTTTATAGATTAGGACTTTTTACCTATTAGTCATTTTATATCGTTACGAAATTACTACGGTTTAGTTCAATAGAATTAAGCTGGAACACGACGGCCGGCCCCCCTACATCGGTCATCGACCCCGAAGTCAGAACGACTGACTCACCCTCCCTCTTTCTCAGGAGAGAAAACATGCAAAAACTCGCCCTTAGTGTTGCCGCCGCCCTGACCGCTTTGACCGTCGGTGTTGCCAACGCCGCTCCCGCCGAACCGATTTCCCCCATCGAACCGGTGAAGATCACCAATCCCAAGCTCGTCGATCTCGGTCGCATGCTCTGGTTCGAACCGCGTCTGTCTCGCTCCGGTTTTATTTCCTGCAACTCTTGCCACAACTTGGCAACGGGCGGCGTCGATAACTTAAA